>NZ_LEKM01000037.1 GCF_009761375.1 Ursidibacter arcticus
CGAAAATCACGCTCTTTTATCTCGGCTAAAATCTCGTCAAAGTTAGCATTAAATCCCTTTTCTTGCAACTGTTTTACACGTCTTTTTGTACGTTCTTCCGCACTAGCGTCTAAAAATAGCTTGACTTGAGCGTTAGGGAAAACAATTGTTCCCATATCTCTACCATCAGCAACTAATCCTTTTGATGTACTAAAATCACGCTGTCTTTGTAATAAGGCTTCACGAACTAAGGGATAAATTGCAATTTTAGAGGCATTCTGTCCCGCTTCTGCAGTACGAATTTGATCGCCTACATTTTCACCCTCTAAAATAACGTGAATTTCCCCATTTGAAGGAATAAATTGAACATCAAGATTTCGCCCTAACTCTGCAAGTTCTGGCTCGTTTGTAAAATCTATTCCTGATTTCTTTGCTGCAAGTGCTAAAATACGATAAATTGCACCTGAGTCTAAAAAATCAAACTTTAACTTTTCTGCTAATGCGTGGCATAAGGTACCTTTGCCTGCTCCACTTGGTCCATCAACAGTAATTACAATATTTTTATTCATCTTCTTTCCTATATTTCAGGGAATTCGCCTATAACAACATTCAATTCCATCAATTTTCCTTGACGAGAAATGAGTACTTTTACATCAGTCCCCGGTTTAATATCTGCAAGAGCTTCCATCATTTGTGATGGTGTTTCAGCTTCAATGTCAGCAATTTTTAATACAATATCACCTTCAAGAATTCCACCTTTATCAGCTGGCCCATTCTCTGTCACACTTGTAATTAAAACGCCTTTATCACCTAACCCTAATTGTTTGGCAGAATAAAAGAGTGAACTACTTACGCCAAAGTATCCACGAATGACTCGCCCATCTTTAATGATCTTTTCCATTACTTTATTTGCTAAGCTGATAGGAATAGCAAAATTAAGTCCTTCAGCTAATTCATCACTGTTTTTACCAAAACTTAATGTATTAATACCGATCAATTCCCCTGCACTATTTACTAGAGCACCGCCTGAATTTCCTTTGTTAATGGAGGCATCTGTTTGCAAGAAATTTTGTCGCCCACCTTCAGAAAGCGCATTTCGTCCAGTTGCACTAATAATACCTTGTGTAATACTCTGCCCTAGATTTAATGGGTTTCCGATTGCCAAGACAACATCTCCTACTTGGACTATTCGTTCTTTATTCTGTGGAATGGTAGGCAAGTTTTCAGCTTGAATTTTCAGTACTGCAAGATCAGTTAATGTATCTGAACCAACTAAAATAGCATTAGCAATTACACCTGATTGTAACGCCACAATAATCTGATCGGCATTTTGAATAACGTGTTTATTTGTCAAAATATAGCCCGATTTAGTCATAATAACGCCAGAGCCTAAATTATTGACCTGTAACTGGTTATATTGTGTTGTATCGATAGATTGGTTATAAACATTCACAACAGCTGGCGATGCTAATTTAACTGCATTGTGATAACTCACAATATCTTGATTGAAAAACTTGCTTGAATAGGTATTAACGGCAGGAGCAACATATAGAATTAACCCTGCACAAAAAAGACCAAATCCAACCGCTTGTAAT
>NZ_LEKM01000038.1 GCF_009761375.1 Ursidibacter arcticus
TTGTCATCAGTCTGAAATGCTCCGAAAGGGGCATTTTTTTGTTATATTAAATCCCAACAAGGAATATTTATTGTCTTAACAAGCGGTCAGATCTAAGGAATTTTTTGCAAATGTTTATTCAACCTACCCAACTAAGTTCTTCCCTTGAGATTTCTGAAGATGATCAAAAATGGATGCAATATGCACTACAGCTTGCTCAACAGGCAGAAATTGAAGGTGAAATTCCTGTTGGGGCAGTGTTAGTTTCAGATAATGGCGAGATATTGGGAGAAGGCTGGAATCGTTCAATTACCTTATCAGACCCAACAGCTCACGCAGAAATTCAAGCAATCCGAATGGCAGGGCAAGCACTTGCAAACTATCGGCTATTAAATACTACGCTTTATGTTACTCTTGAACCTTGCACAATGTGTGCTGGTGCAATTTTACATAGCCGAATTGGGCGTTTGGTTTTTGGGGCGAGTGATTATAAAACTGGGGCTGTCGGTTCTCGTTTTCATTTTTTTGAAGATTACAAAATGAACCATCTCTTACAAATTCGTGGTGGGGTAATGGCAACAGAATGTAGCCAAAAAATTAGCCATTTTTTTCAAAAAAGACGAGCAGAGCAGAAAGCGATAAAATTAGATAATTTATCTTGATAAATAAGGTCTAATAACCTTCATTCTCAAACCAACTTTCTAAAATAAGGCAAGCAGAGATAGAATCGACTTTATCCTTTTTTAAGGCTTTGTAGCCACCACGAGCAAAAATTTCAGAACGGGCTTCAACCGTTGTAAGTCGTTCATCTTGTAAAGCTATTGGTAGGTTAAATCGCCCATTTAAGCGGTTGGCAAATTTTCTGGCTCGTTGTGTAAGTGGTTGTTCTGTACCGTCCATATTTAAAGGTAAACCAATCACTAGCAGATCAGGGTTCCATTCGCTAATTACTTTGCCTATTTGTTCCCAGTTAGGAATACCATCTTGGGCTTTAAAAGCGGGTAGCCCTTGGGCTGTACCTGTAATACTTTGCCCAACGGCACAGCCGATACTATTTGTTCCAAAATCAAAAGCGAGAATCGTTTTGCCCATTAAGCTCTCCCTGCTTTTGCTAGAAAGCCTTCAATACCAAGCATTTCATAGGCTTTTGACCAGCGATCCAAATAGCCTGCGTGGAATAGAATATGTTCACTACTTGGTGAAACTAACCAATAATTACGGGCAATTTCTTGCTCAAGCTGATCGGCTTTCCAAGTACAGCAACCTAGACAGACAATAAAATGCTCAGGAGAGTTATTTCGTCCAAAAGTATCTAGAATATCACCTGAAGTCGTGAGTGTAATGTTATTTGCTGTTTCATAGCTGTGTAATAATGGTGCATTGGTACTGGTATGTAAGATAAAGCCACGATCTTGGCTTACTGGACCACCATTTAAGACAAGCTGATCTTTGCTATAACTGCGTTCATTTGCCATTAAAAAGTCCATTTTTGCCAGTAATTCCATTACCGACAGATCTGTTGGTGAGTTAATCATTAACCCCATTGCCCCTTGATCGTTATGCTCACAAATATAAATGACAGAGCGATCGAAGTAGTCGTCATTCATATCTGGGGTAGCAATCAATAATTGACCTTGTAAATTCATTAACTTAAATCTCCATAAAGAATTTGTAGAGCGGTTATTGTAGCGAGCGATGCGGTTTCTGTACGAAGAATACGTTTTCCTAGTAAGACTTCGGTAAAGCCTTGTTGTTCAGTCATTGCAATCTCTTCTGGAGAAAGTCCACCTTCAGAGCCGATCAATAATCGAACTCCAGCAGACGGCACATTCGGGAGTGATTTAATGGTGTATTTTGCTCTTGGGTGCAAATTCAATTTGAGCATATCGTCTTGCTCTTTGCACCAATCGGTGAGTTTCATAATTGGGCGAATTTCAGGAATGACATTTCGTCCACATTGTTCACAGGCAGAAATCGCAATTTTTTGCCACTGTTGCAGTTTTTTATCTTGACGCTCTCCTTCCAACTTAACGCCACAACGTTCAGACCATAATGGCGTAATAGTGGTTACACCCAGCTCTACTGATTTTTGAATAGTAAAT
>NZ_LEKM01000039.1 GCF_009761375.1 Ursidibacter arcticus
ATTACCTGACCTAAGTGGATAGGTAAATTTGACTCTCTGTTGTCAAGCTGGTGAGATAAAATTTCTACTTCAATCTGTTTTTTGCTGATTTGGCTAATTCGAGCAGAAAAAGTATAGTTTGAGCCATCAAAGAGTACTAATTCAGCACCTTCATTCATTCTCAGCACTCGCCCAACGTGGTTAGTTGCATCTTCAGATAAAACACAGCGTGTTTTGCCTGCTAATAATTCTGGGTGGTAAATTCTAGGTATTCGCATTAGGATTCTGTGGGTTAAAAAGTACTTAGTGTAATCAAATGAATTAGCTCGTCAAGCTAAACAAGCGGGTAGATTTTGGTAAAAATTGCAAAGAATATCGATATAGTATAAAACTCAATTTGCTTAAATAACCAATAAAAAGGGCTCTAATATATAAAAGCCCCTTTATTTAGAAGTTAAAGATACTGTACTTCAATAATATCAAATTCAACATTACCGCCTGGTGTTTTAATATTAACGGTATCATCGACTTCTTTACCAACTAGCCCGCGAGCGATAGGAGAATTTACGGAAATTAAACCTTCTTTAATATTCGCTTCATCATCGCCAACAATGCGATAAGTTACTTCTTCATCGCTGTCTGTATTGATCAATGTTACGGTTGCACCAAAAATAACTTTGCCGTTGTTAGGGATTTTGGTGACATCAATAATTTGAGCATTGCCTAGTTTTCCTTCAATTTCTTGAATACGCCCTTCGCAGAAACCTTGTTGCTCTCGTGCAGCGTGATATTCTGCATTCTCTTTTAAATCCCCGTGTTCACGAGCTTCGGCAATTGCATTGATAATTTCAGGGCGGCGTACATTCTTGAGAAATTCAAGTTCTTCACGTAATAACTCAGCACCACGCACTGTCATTGGAATTTGTTGCATTTTATTTCCTTATGTATGATGTATGTCGTTACACAATAGTATTGCAAAAAACAGAGTAAAACCTACCGCTTGTTTACAATCAGCCGTTTGAAGTTCTCAAACCAACGCCCACAAATATCTGCTATTGTGTATTTACGAAGTT
>NZ_LEKM01000040.1 GCF_009761375.1 Ursidibacter arcticus
CATTTTCTTTTAAAAAATAGCAACCTTGATTATGATTTCATCTTTAAACAAATTTCGCCAACTTGGGTGGATATCACTCTTTTCACTGTCATCTTTTACCGCTCAAGCACAGGTTGATCTTGTGCCAATAATGTCGCATTTACCCGAAGGTGCTTCGGTGAGTATCATCGCTAAGAATTTAACCACAAATCAAATTATTGCAGAATATCAAAGTAAAACCTTTATGTTGCCAGCAAGTACACAAAAAGTATTTACGGCATTAGAGGCAAAATTAGCCTTACTAGATGATTTTAAATTCCAAACCGCTCTTTTAACTAATGGAAAGATAGAAAATGGTAGTTTAAACGGTGATTTAATTGCCCGTTTTACAGGAGATCCTGATTTAACTAGTCAGCAATTATTTCAGCTTGTTTCTAAATTAAAGCAACAAGGTATTCAAACCATCAAAGGCAATCTTATTTTAGATACCACCGTATTTACAAGCCACGATAAAGCAGCAGGCTGGGTTTGGAATGATCTAAATATCTGTTTTAGTGCACCGCCTGCCGCTGTAAATATTGATAACAATTGTTTTTACGTTAATTTAGATGCGAATAAATCTTCAGGGAG
>NZ_LEKM01000041.1 GCF_009761375.1 Ursidibacter arcticus
CCTGTACAAGTATTTAGTTCTGCTTATGTAGCAGAGAAACCTGAATCAGACTACTGCTTATTAGATGCTATGGTGAGTGATAACAATCGTTACCACATTAAAGGTTGTTTAGCTAAGCAAAATAAGCCTTTTGGTTTAAGTTTTGCAGTACAAGATCCAACGACATATGGCGCAAATTTAATCAAAAATTATTTAGCTAGATTGGGTATTCAGTTTACAGGGCAAATTCAAGTACCTGCAAAGGCTCCGTCAGGTGTGTTGTTAGCCGAGCATTATTCTCAACCACTCCCTGTGTTACTGAAAAAGATGATGAAAAAATCAGATAATCAAATTGCGGATGCGGTGTTTAGAACAGTCGCTAATCAACAATCAAAACGATCTGCATCATTTCCATTGGCAAGCCATACCATTCGTTCATTATTTAAAAGTAAAGCGAATATTCAATTTGGGAATAGCATAGTTGTAGATGGTTCAGGATTATCTCGTCATAATCAAGTGAATGCTGAAACAATGTTACAAACTCTGGAATTTATTGCTCAAAATGAAGAACAGCTAAAATTGCTGGAAACATTCCCTATTGCTGGTGTTGATGGGACACTCTCTGGTCGAGGATCGATTTCAGCAGAGCCATTGGCAAATAATCTGATCGCAAAAACAGGGGCACTAAAAGGTGTTTATAATCTTGC
>NZ_LEKM01000042.1 GCF_009761375.1 Ursidibacter arcticus
ACGCCCTCTAATACCACCTTGCCTTCTTCTGACAAAATCGTCACATTGCCTGCGTTGAGGTTACTCTTTGCGTGAGTGAGGGTGTTGCTTTTACTTTCTCGGGTCTGTTTTCATTGATTACCCTAAATTACTCTTCACCAAAACAATCTTTTGCAAAAAATTGAACATATTAAACTGCTTATAAGAATCCTAGAACACTCGTGTGAATACTGGCATTATCTGGGTAAATCCCCTTCAAGTTAATTTTTCTTAGAGAATAAAAATTTAAATAAAACGATTATAAAATATGGAAAAAACATATCTACAAAACTCTCTTCCAACAATAAAACGTAATTAATATATTTTTCATCAAAGATAATCTCAATAGTGACATATGAAATAAATATAATAAGTGACACAATTAAATATCCAAGAACTAAAAAAAATACAGTCCTCATTTTAATTTTCCCTCAACCTTTTTCTTGTTTTCATATTTATCTTTAGCCCTATCAGATACTACATCACTTGCTACAGTGTTGGTAATAATCTTGGTTGACCCATTAAATTTAGGAAGAACTATTGATAGCCCCTCTATAACACCAGTAACCGCAGAACCACTTGCAGTTCCTACCATTTCTGTTTTTATAGATTGCTCCGTTGAGTTTCGTTTATTAACCTCATATCCATAATCAATCGCCATTCCATATCCTATTTGTTGTTTAAAAGGAAGCTTACCTAAAACTATTACTTTTCCTGTTTCCTTAGCTATGTCCTCAGCTACAGCTGAATTTATTCCACCATCTTCAAAAAGCTTCCCTTCCGCTGTAGATTTGCCCGCTTTATATCCAAAAACAACAGCTGCTTCCGATTTAATTGGATTGGCTAAAACAAATTTATTTAATTCTGGAATAAAACGATAACCATATGCTGCTGTAGGAAGTGTAAGTATTCCTGCTGCTAGAGATTGCCCTTGCTTTGCCTCATAAGATAAATTCTGTCTATAGTATTCAGTTGCTAAATATTTTGATAGACTGCTATCGTCTCTTTTATAACCACTATTAAAATTCCAACTATACAGCTGATTTAGTGGTATTCCATAAGAATTAGATATATCCACTAACTCACTATGTAAATAATTTCTTTGAACCTCATTTAGACTGCCAGGATCTTTCTGATGTTGTTGCAATAAGCGATCTATTTCCTTGTCTTTCAAAAATAATTGTTGAGTTTTATATTTCCTTTTCTCATCTAAGAATCCATCCTTATTAAAAAGCTCTAAGCTTTCAAAGACGTAATTATCATCTTTCTTAGAGAGTAAATTATTCTCCACCGCCCTT
>NZ_LEKM01000043.1 GCF_009761375.1 Ursidibacter arcticus
TAACTCTGCCAATTACGTTCCCTTCGTGATCTTTCGCCACAATTTCAGCGTTAGGCTCTGCTTTACCTGTAATGGTAAATTCTTCAGGGTTTCTATCCGCTTGTTTATCGGTGTCTGCTGCTTTAACAGTGAGTTCTTCTGGCTGTTTACTTGGCTCTAAAATTGGATCAACTGGGGTTTTCGCTGATTCTGCAGTATGCCCAACAATGTCTTCAGCCTTAACAGTAACATCGCTTGCCCCTTTTGGTAATTTATCTCTTGGAATAGATAAAGTCTCTTCACCTTTCGCTAAAGTAGGGAACGTTGGATCGTTAGGCTTGTAGCTGCCATCTGGCTGTTTGGTGTAAACCACTTCTTTGGTTGCTTCATCTTCAGCTTTAGGGTCGATAGTCACTGTGAATGTTTCGGTATCTTTCGGATCAATTGTCACTTTCACTTCATTTGGTGTAGCCACAACTGTTGGTGTTTGAATACCTTTGTCATTTGGGTGTCTTTCTTGAAGTTGCTCTTTTGTTAGTCCA
Organism: Ursidibacter arcticus; assembly: GCF_009761375.1. Lineage (GTDB taxonomy): Bacteria > Pseudomonadota > Gammaproteobacteria > Enterobacterales > Pasteurellaceae > Ursidibacter > Ursidibacter arcticus. Next base: position 522 of record NZ_LEKM01000043.1, read on the forward strand.
TCGGTGTCCGCTAAACTTGGTAACTCTGCTGTTGCAGGGGCACTTGGATCTTTGCCTGGAGCTTGTACCGTTGCTTTAACTTCTTTCGGAATTGGGTTGTCTTTGTTAAGTGGAACTTCTAATTCCGCTTTACCGTCTTCTTTAATATGTTCTGGCGTTAAAACGATTTTCGCAATTTCATTGCCTTTTTCGTCTGTCAGTGCAACCGTTGAACCCGGTTTTACATCATCCCCTTTTAAGGTGACTTTGATGTTTTCTGGTGTTTTGTCTGCCACTACATTGGTATCAATTGGGGCAGCTGTAATTTCAGTTGGTTTTTCTGATGCTTCGTCATAACCTACTGTGTCTGATTCCTGTGGAATTGAATTGCCAGCTAAATCTGTTACCACTGCAGTGATGTTTGAGCCATCTTCAAGTACATCTTCTGGTAGCTTGATGGTGTTGCCGTCTAACTCTGCTTTATCCATTAGTGGATTGGTGTTTGCTGGGTCTTTTGTTAAATTACCATTGTCATCAACAATAAAGGTTAATTTATCTTTTCCGTTATTCGCTGTGATGGTAACTTTATCACCCGGTTTTGCGTT
>NZ_LEKM01000044.1 GCF_009761375.1 Ursidibacter arcticus
GTTCTGTGGTGGCAGATAACGACGGCAACTATGAATTTAATCTTACTGATTTAGGTAAGAATTTTGATATTCAGCCAGGCGATCAAATTACCGTCACAGCGACTACACCAGGTGAAAAAGAGAGCGAACATTCAGAACCTGTGACCGTTCCTGCGGTAGAAGCGGGCAAAGATGGACACCCTTACGATACAAAAGCACCTGAAGCAACGGTAGAGATTACTACCAAAAAAGAACCAGGTGACGGCTCTGCAGAGATTGCTGTAACCAACGCAAAACCGGGTGATAA
>NZ_LEKM01000045.1 GCF_009761375.1 Ursidibacter arcticus
GTTCTGTGGTGGCAGATAACAACGGCAACTATGAATTTAATCTTACTGATTTAGGTAAGAATTTTGATATTCAGCCAGGCGATCAAATTACCGTCACAGCGACTACACCAGGTGAAAAAGAGAGCGAACATTCAGAACCTGTGACCGTTCCTACGGTAGAAGCGGGCAAAGATGGACACCCTTACGATACAAAAGCACCTGAAGCAACGGTAGAGATTACTACCAAAAAAGAACCAGGTGACGGCTCTGCAGAGATTGCTGTAACTAACGCAAAACCGGGTGATAA
>NZ_LEKM01000046.1 GCF_009761375.1 Ursidibacter arcticus
TTCCACAAGGGTGGGAGTGGTGCAAATTTGGCGATATTGTTGATATTTCTCGTGGAGCGTCCCCAAGACCAATAAATCAGTATATTACAAATGATGAAAATAGTATTCCTTGGATTAAGATTGGAGATACAGATATTGGTGGGAAATATATTGAAGTCACAAAAGAAAAAATCACATTAGATGGGGCTAAAAAATCTAAGTTAGTTCAATTTAATGATTTCTTATTAACAAATTCAATGAGTTTTGGAAGACCTTATATTACAAAAATATCTGGTTGCGTTCACGATGGCTGGCTAGTAATTAAATTCGATGAAAATATATTTAATATAGATTTTCTATATTATTTATTAAGCTCACCTTTTATTTTCTTTCAATTTTCTGAGAAGGCAGCTGGTTCGGCATTTAAAAATCTGAAATCAGATACTGTAAGGGATTCAATTATCCCACTTCCCCCATTCCAAGAACAAAAACGCATCGTAGAAAAAGTGGAATTGCTTTTATCGCAAATAGAACATTTATAATCTCGTTATCATACTGATTTTCAACCATAAAAAGGAAATCAGTATGATATTATCTTACGAAAAACATCTTAAACAATCCAACTTTGCTAAAAATACCATTTCGGCTTATTTATTTTCAATAAAACAGTTTTATCACCTATTTGATGAAATAAATAAATCAAATTTAAAGGAATATAAGCTGTATTTAATCGATCATTTTAAACCACAAACAGTTAATTTAAGATTGCGAGCGATAAATTGTTATTTGGAATTTATTAAAAAAGAAAAATGGAAATTAACTTTCGTTAAAATTCAACAAAAGCCATTTTTAGAAAATGTGATTAGTGAAGCAGATTATGAATATTTTAAGAAACGATTAAAATCCGATAATAATCTCTATTGGTATTTTGTTATTCGCTTTATGGCAGCAACTGGAGCAAGGGTAAGTGAGTTAATTCAGCTCAAAGGTGAACATATTCAAACAGGATTTTTAGATCTTTATTCTAAAGGAGGGAAATTACGCCGAATTTATATTCCTAAAAAATTACAACAAGAGTGCTTAATTTGGCTAAAACAACAAAATCGCCAACACGGCTTTATTTTTCTGAATAAATACGGCGAAAGAATTACCACAAGGGGAATTTCATCGCAATTAAAAGTATTGGCAAAAAAATATAAAATTGACCCCAAATTAGTTTACCCCCATTCATTCCGCCATCGATTTGCTAAAAGTTTTTTAGAACGGTTTAGTGATATTGCCTTTTTAGCTGATTTAATGGGACACGAAAGTATTGAAACCACCCGAATTTATTTACGTCGCACCAGCACGGAACAACAAGCCATCGTGAATAAAATTATCGATTGGTAAATTTTCAATAAAATTTTACCGCTTGTAAACGTAGGGTGGGCTTTCTAGCCCACCAATAATAATTATAACAGTGGGCAAGAATGCTCACCCTACAATAATTTTTCAATTTGCGATAAAAGCAATTCTACTTTTTCGACGATGCGTTTTTGTTCTTCGAGTGGGGGAACTGCAATGAATATAGAATTCAAATTTTGTTGATTTAATTTAGGTACGGCAATTCCATTTATTAATCCCATTGCAGGTAAATTTAACGCATTTAAATATATACAAAAATATTCTTCTAATCCGCTGAAAGTACCCAAAACGTGAACATGATTATTTGCCCAAAATTTGCCATCTACAATGAAAGCCACATCACGATTAACAAAGAAATTCCCACCATCTTCTCCAATTAAGATATATTTACCTTCAAAAATATAATCTTCAACTTTATCAATAACACCAGTAGCACCGTAGTAATCATAAATCTTTTGTTGTTTACTTCTATGTTCAACGGAAACAGGTTTTCTTTTTCCGTCAAAATTATAGACATAATTTTCCAACCTAACCCACTCCCACCCTTGTGGAA
>NZ_LEKM01000047.1 GCF_009761375.1 Ursidibacter arcticus
GGGTTTGTCATCAGTCTGGTTTGTCCGTTTATTACACATTCAATTCAGCTTCGTTGCCGCGTTCTTGTAGCCACTGTTTACGATCTTCTGCTCGTTTTTTAGCGAGAAGCATATCCATCATCTCAAAGGTTGCAGAATCCTCTTCTTCGCTCAATGTATCTAATGTTAATTGTACCAAGCGGCGAGTATTCGGATCCATCGTGGTTTCTCTTAGCTGGCTTGGGTTCATTTCGCCCAATCCTTTAAAGCGTTGCACATTTGGTGTGCCTTTTTTCTTGGCTAAACGAGCCAAAATTGCCTCTTTTTCGATTTCATCTAAGGCGTAATGGACTTCGTCTTTTCCAATATCAATACGGTAAAGTGGTGGCATTGCGACATAAACGTGTCCTTTGCGGACTAAATTCGGGAAATGGCGTAGGAATAATGCACAAAGTAGCGTTGCAATATGTAAACCGTCTGAATCCGCATCAGCAAGAATACAGATTTTGCCATAGCGAAGTTGGCTTAAATCATCGCTGTCGGGGTCAATTCCCATTGCAACGGCGATATCGTGAACTTCAGTAGAGGCTAATACCTGATCGGAAGACACTTCCCAAGTATTTAAAATTTTGCCACGCAAAGGCAAAATAGCTTGGTTCTCTTTATTACGAGCTTGCGTTGCTGAACCACCTGCAGAATCACCTTCTACTAAAAATAGTTCTGTTTGCGATAAATCTTGCGAAATGCAATCTTTGAGCTTACCAGGTAAAGCAGGTCCGCTCACTAACTTTTTACGCACCACTTTTTTCTCTGCTTGCAAACGATGTTGTGCCGAGCTAATTGCCATTTCTGCCAGTTGTTTACCTACATTGATGTTTTGGTGTAACCAAAGGGTAAAAGCATCTTTAATTGTATTTTCAACATAGCTTGAGGCTTGGCGAGAAGAAAGGCGTTCTTTCGTTTGCCCTGCAAATTGTGGTTCTTGCATTTTAAGCGATAGTATATAAGCACATCTGTTCCAGACATCATCTGCGGCTAATTTTATTCCACGCGGTAAGAGTGAATGGATTTCGCAAAATTCAGCAATAGCTTTGAATAAGCCCTGACGTAAGCCATTAACGTGAGTCCCGCCTTGTGCGGTTGGGATTAAATTAACATAACTTTCGGCGAGCAATTCCCCTTGTGGCAACCACGTTACCGCCCAGTTTAATGCTTCCGTTTCATTAACAACATCACCAATAAAAGCAGGGCTTGGTAAATACTCCTGCTCTTTTAATGCGTCTGCTAGGTAATCAGATAAACCGTCTTCGTAATACCAAGTTTCTTGGGTGTTGTTGATGTGATCGGTAAAATTGATGGTTAATTTCGGGCAAAGCACCGCTTTAGCACGCAGTAAATGACGTAAACGGCTAACGGAAAATTTAGCTGAATCAAAATATTTCGGGTTAGGATAAAAGCGGACTGTTGTCCCTGTCTGACGTTTAGGGCAAGTACCCACAACGGTTAATTCTTCTACTTTTACACCATTAGCGAAAGCAATAGTATAAATTTCCCCACCACGTTTAATCGTAATTTCAACACGCTCTGAAAGGGCATTAACTACCGAAATACCCACACCGTGTAAACCGCCTGAGAAGGTATAATTTTTATTTGAGAATTTTCCACCTGCGTGGAGCTTGGTTAGAATAAGCTCTACACCTGAGATTTTTTCGGTGGAGTGAATATCAACGGGCATTCCACGTCCGTTATCTATTACTTCCAATGAGTTGTCGTTATGTAAAATAACATCAATTTGATTTGCATAGCCTGATAATGCTTCATCAACACTATTATCAATTACTTCTTGCCCTAAATGGTTTGGGCGAGTAGTATCGGTGTACATTCCTGGGCGAAGTTGTACGGGTTCGAGATCTTTAAGTACCGTAATTTCGTCTGCATCGTAGCGTTTTTCAGACATTTTGACTCTCATATCGTTAGGTGGAAACAAAAATAGTGGCGGATTTTACCGAATTTATCTCTGTGGCTCAATGAAAATCATATTTGGCTTTGGTTGTCTCTATGGTTGGGTATATAATGATAGTGTATTTTTTATTCATTAAACAATAGGAGAAAAAAATGAGTGATCAGCAACTTACTGACATTAAAGACCCACATAGAACCCTTGTCATTATTACTTATGCTCTGTTTTTAAGTGGGCTACTCATTGGTGGTTTACCCACAATAATTGGGCTAATTATCGTTTATGTTAAACGTAAAGACCTAGAAGGCACTGTTTATTTTGACCACTTTAGATTCTTAATTAGAACATTTTGGTTGAGTCTTTTAGGTGCGGTAATTGGTGCATTACTTTCCTTTATTGGGATTGGCTTTATCGTTATCGTTGTAGTAGGGCTTTGGTATGCTGTCCGAATTATATACGGTTTTATTAAAGTATTAGATAAAAAGCCAGTAAATCCAACTTCATGGCTACTTTAACTGGAATGGATTGAAAAATATCTAAAAGTAATAGTTACGAAATAGTGGGCTTAAGCCCACTATACAGACTGATGACAAACTCTAATTTGTTGTATCCAATTAACGGACGCCAGCGTGGCGTCCCTTGTATCTTACTCAACTGTAAATTGGTAAAATAAAAACGTATTATTTTACCACCAAGCATAACCGTAAATTGTGGCGTCCCTGAGTGCTTAGACACTGGTTTGTAGAAAAAACGGTTATGCTT
>NZ_LEKM01000048.1 GCF_009761375.1 Ursidibacter arcticus
TTGCATTGACAAGGTTTAGAATGTAATTTTCACCAAATTCTACACTTGGTCTATGAAAAAAGAAACTGAAATTAGACACGGCAGACATTGTGTTTTTAATATGCACGTTCATTTAGTCTTTGTAACAAAATACCGCCGTGATGTTTTTACGAAAGCGATTTTAGACGAACTCAAATTGATTTTTGAAAGTATCTGCAATGATTTTGAAGCGAAATTAGTCGAATTTGACGGCGAAGACGATCACGTTCATTTGCTGGTCGAATATCCGCCGAAAGTGGCAGTTTCTACTCTGGTGAACAGTTTAAAAGGCGTATCAAGCCGAATGATCAGGAAGAAAAATCACCCAAATATCCGCAAAAAACTTTGGGGTAATCAGCTTTGGTCGCCGTCTTATTTTGCAGGCAGTTGCGGTGGTGCACCGATTTCGATTATTCGCCAATACATTGAGCAACAACAAACAGCCGATTAGTTAGCTTTGAAACGACTACGCCGTTTGTGCCTTATGTCTCC
>NZ_LEKM01000049.1 GCF_009761375.1 Ursidibacter arcticus
TTTGTCATCAGTCTGAATCACAAAATAATTATTGAACTTAATTGCATATTTATGCAATAATCAGCACCATTATGAAGCGGTGCGATCCGCTTTTTTATTTACAAAAGGAAGAAATGAGTATGGCACTTTGGGGTGGGCGTTTTACACAAGCCGCAGATCAACAATTCAAATATTTTAACGATTCATTACGTTTCGATTATCGTCTTGCTTTGCAAGATATTGATGGTTCAATGGGGTGGGCAAAAGCAATCCATTCTGTTGGTATTATTAGTGCAGACGAATTAACGCAGTTGCTTGCTGCATTAAAACAGTTGCGTGCTGAAGTTGCACCAAATTTAGCGATTGTGCTACAAGAAGATGCGGAAGATATTCATAGCTGGGTTGAATTGCAACTGATTAAAAAAGTTGGCGATCTCGGTAAAAAATTACATACGGGGCGAAGCCGTAATGACCAAGTTGCTGTGGATATGAAATTGTGGTGTAAAGCACAAGTCCTTTCTTTGCAAGAGTCCGTTCGTGCTTTACAAGAGAAATTAGTTGAAACGGCTGATGCTAATCAGCTTTCTGTAATGCCAGGTTATACCCATTTGCAACGTGCTCAGCCAATTACTTTTGCTCACTGGTGTATGGCATATTATGAAATGTTAGAACGTGATTATAGCCGTTTAACTGATGCCTATAAGCGAATGAATACTTGTCCGCTTGGTTCAGGGGCTTTAGCTGGAACTGCCTATGGAATCGATCGTGATCAACTGGCACAAGATCTCGGTTTTGAAACCGCAACTCGCAATAGTTTAGACAGCGTATCAGATCGTGATCACGTTCTTGAATTATTAGCGGCGGCTTCGATCAGTATGATGCACCTTTCACGTTTTGCAGAAGATCTGATTATTTTTAACAGTGGAGAGTGTCATTTTGTTGAGCTTTCTGATCGTGTTACATCAGGTTCATCACTGATGCCACAAAAGAAAAATCCTGATGCTTGTGAGCTTGTTCGTGGTAAAACAGGACGAGTATTCGGGGCATTAACAGGTTTATTAACCACCTTAAAAGGCTTACCGCTTGCTTACAATAAAGATATGCAAGAAGACAAAGAAGGGATTTTTGATGCCCTTGAAACGTGGCAGGCTTGTATCAACATTTCAGCGTTAGTCCTTGAAGATATTAAAGTTGATACCGAAAGCACCAAAGAAGCTGCACGTCAAGGCTATGCAAATGCCACCGAATTAGCCGACTACTTAGTCGCAAAAGGCATTCCATTCCGCGAAGCACATCATATTGTGGGCGAAGCGGTGGTATATGCCATTGCACAAAGTAAAGCCTTAGAAGAATTAAGTCTTACGGAATTTAATCAGTTCCATTCTTCGATTGCCGAAGATGTTTATCCTATTCTCTCGTTGGATTCTTGTTTGGCAAAACGTTGTGCTAAAGGTGGTGTGAATTTAGAGCGTGTTGCTGAAGCAATCCAAGCGGCAAAAATCAATTTAGGGCTGTAATAATTTATTGTTCAGATTATTGACAAAGTCTTTTTTCATTCGGACGCCAGCGTGGCGTCCCTACAAGGAAAGTTATAACCAATTGAAAAATAACAGATTTTATTTTGTTATGTAGGGACGCCACGCTGGCGTCCGTTAATTGGATACAACAAATTGGGGTTTGTCATCAGTCTGCAGTTTTAT
>NZ_LEKM01000050.1 GCF_009761375.1 Ursidibacter arcticus
ATAAAACTGCAGACTGATGACAAACCCCAATTTGTTGTATCCAATTAACGGACGCCAGCGTGGCGTCCCTACATAACAAAATAAAATCTGTTATTTTTCAATTGGTTATAACTTTCCTTGTAGGGACGCCACGCTGGCGTCCGAATGAAAAAAGACTTTGTCAATAATCTGAACTCTCTCCCACTTGTGGGAGAGACAGCTCAAAAATGCGTTCAGCAGTTTTGAGCAGAGAGAGGGCAAACAGGCGGTAACTTTTCATCAATTTTTAACAGACATTCCACTTTTTGCCCTCTCCCTGATTTGTCGTTCTAAACGAACGACAAACCTTTCCCTCTCCCGCAAGCGGGCGAGGGGAATGTGCAACTGCTACATAATACCGCTTATTTCTTATTCGCCATCAATAATGCTCGTAAATTGGCGATATTACTTTCGGTTTTTTGCTGTTTTTGTTGTTCACTAAGCGGTGGTTTATTACGTTCCCATTGCAGATCATCTTGGGGAAGTTCAAGCAGAAAACGGCTGACTTCAGGCTTTATAATCTCACCATACTGGCGGCGTTCTTTACACAAAGAGAAAGTTAAAGTTTGTTGAGCCCGAGTAATACCAACATAGGCTAAACGGCGCTCTTCTTCCACATTATCTTCATCAATGCTTGTTTGGTGGGGCAAAATGCCTTCTTCCATTCCAATTAAAAAAACGTGGGGAAATTCTAAACCCTTTGAGGCGTGTAAAGTCATTAGCTGAACCTGATCGCTCTCATCGTCATCTTCCGAACGCTCCATCATATCGCGTAAAGTGAGATTAGTGACAGCTTGGTTCAAGCTCATCGGCTCATTGATTTCATCACCCTCTAGCATTTTTTGCACCCACTCAAACAGTGTTTGTACGTTACGGCTTTGCATTTCAGCAGCCTTGGGGGTAGTTGCTGTTTCATAGAGATAGGTTTCATACTGAATATGTGCCAACATCTCTTTAATTGCAGATTGTGGCTCCGATCTCACCGCTTGATCAGCAAGCTCAACCACCCAACGAGCGAAATTCTGCAAGGCTTGATAAGGCTTTGGCGTTAAGCGTTGAATAAGTTCAAAATCAAAAATGGCTTCAAATAGGCTAACCTGTTTTTCGTTTGCCAATTGTCCTAATTTTTCTAACGTAGCTGCTCCAATTTCTCGCTTAGGCGTATTCACAATGCGTAAGAACGCTGCATCATCATCTTGATTCACTAGCAAGCGTAAGTACGCCAACATATCTTTAATTTCTGTTTTAGCGAAAAACGATGTTCCTCCAGAAATTTTGTAGGGGATACGGTTTTGAATCAGCAATTTTTCTAATAAACGTGATTGATGATTGCCACGATATAAAATTGCATAATCTTTATATTTGGTTTTACGAGAATAGCGATGAGCAATCAGCTCACCTACAATACGCTCTGCCTCAAACTCTTCATTTTTGGCTTCAATCACATTTAATTTCTCACCATCTCCTAGCTGTGAAAAGAGCCTTTTTTCAAAAAGGTGATCGTTGTTATCAATTAAAATGTTGGCACAATGCAAAATACGTTGGCTAGAACGATAGTTTTGTTCTAGTTTGATCACTTGTAATTGTGGGAAATCGTGGCGAAGTCGCCCCATATTTTCAGGCCTTGCCCCCCGCCAAGAATAGATGGACTGATCATCATCGCCAACAACCGTAAAATTCCCTTGCTCACCCACAATCAATTTTATTAACTCATATTGGCTTGTATTGGTATCTTGATATTCATCCACCAACAAATAACGAATTTTCTGTTGCCAACGCTCCTTCGCTTCAGGAAACTGACGAAATAATAACGTGGGAAGCATAATTAAATCATCGAAATCTAACGCATTATAAGCCTTGATCTGATTTTGGTATTGTTGATAAAAATGGGAAAATACACGCTCACGATCACTACTGGCAACCCCAACAACTTGCTCAGGCGAAAGCAGATCATTTTTCCAGTTTGAGATGGTATTTACTAGCTGTTTCAGTAGATCTTTATCTTCTGTTACCGTTTCTGGCAGAAGGTGTTTGAGCAATGCGATTTGATCGTGTTCATCAAACAGCGTCATTCCTGATTTATAGCCAAGTAACTTATGCTCACGTTTGAGAATTTCAAACCCAAGTGTATGGAATGTAGAAATAGTTAGCCCTTTGCTCTTGTCTTTACCGATAGAATGTGCCACACGTTCTCGCATTTCACGAGCAGCTTTATTGGTAAAGGTAACAGCTGCAATCTGCTTTGGTGAATAACCGCAATGGGCAATAAGATGTGCAATTTTATTGATGATAACCCTTGTTTTGCCCGAGCCAGCCCCTGCTAATACAAGGCAAGCCCCAGTAGTATATTCTACCGCTTGTTGTTGTTGAGCATTTAGTTTCATCTTATTACCCTTTATTTTTAACTATTATAAGCGGTGAGATTGTAGTGATTTTTTGTAAATTGTCGAATAAAACTGACCGCTTGCCATTTGAGTGGTAAAATTTAGCACATTGTTCCCTTTGTTTTTTAGACGCTATGCAAACACTAGATCCTATTTCATTACCCCTTGATCGTTCTTGTTTAATTGAAGCCTCCGCAGGTACAGGAAAAACCTACACAATGGCCAACCTATATTTGCGTTTGCTACTTGGAGTGGGTTGTGAGCCACTAATGGTGGAGCAAATTTTGGTGGTAACTTTTACCAAAGCAGCAACGCAAGAATTACGAGATCGTATTCGTAAAAATTTAGGAAAATTTGCTGAAATAGTGCGTAATCCAACGTCCCCCAAAAACCGTCAGACCTTTATAGATGAGCCTTTTTTTGCTCAACTTTATGAGCAAGTTCAACACAATGAGCAAGAAGCCCTACTACGTTTAAAAGTCGCAGAACAAGATATCGATCTTGCCAGTATTTTTACTATTGATAGCTTTTGCCAAAAGATGCTCTTTCAGTTTGCGTTTGATTCGGGCGTACGTTTTGATATTGATTTACAAACCGATGAATCAGAATTATTAAGACGTTTAAGTGAAGAAACGTGGCGAGAGCTTTTTTATACCAGTGATCTGCAAGAAACCAAATTGATCGCAGAACTGCTAATTAGCCCAAATTCAGCATTAAGAAATGTAAAACATCTTTTATCAGGTTTGCTACCTGAGCTTACCCCAGAACAACAAGCATTTTTAAGCTCCGATTATGTTGCACAAGCGGCAGCTTTAGCCAAATTTATTGCAAATTGTAAAAGCTATTGGCAAGAAAACTATAATGAGATTATTTCCCCTATTCAGCAGATTTTAGCCTTACAGCAACAGGGGCAAATTAAAGTACTTGATGGACGAAGTTACAAAGAAGATAGCTTATTAAATAAATGGCTGCCAGCCCTTGAGCAGTGGGCGAATAGCGAAAGTTTAGATTTCCCGACCGAATTAAAATATTTTTCGCAATCTCATTTGGCGGAAAAAACCAGTAAAGGAGCAGATACCCCTAAAAATACGCATTTTAGTGCGATTGATGAGATGATTTCGACTTATCAGCAGACCTTTGCTAATACGCAAAACGAGATCAAAACAAAACTGCTCTACCGCTATTTCAATCACTTAAATCAAAAATTGCAGGCATTTAAAAACAGCCATTCGCAGAAAAACTTTTCTGATATGTTGCACTATTTTTATCACGCTTTGTATGGAAAAAATGGCAAACAGCTTGCTGAAAAAATTCGCCAACAATACACTTTTGCGATGATTGATGAATCACAAGATACCGATCAAATCCAATATCAGATCTTTAAACAGATTTTTATGATGTCGGAAAAACCAAGTGGCTTTATTATGATTGGCGATCCAAAGCAGTCGATCTATAAATTTCGTGGGGCAGATATTTTTTCTTATTTAGACGCATCAGAAGAAGTTAGCGAAAAATTTACCCTACCGAAAAATTGGCGTTCTTTGCCTGAAGTGGTGGATTTTGTAAATCAACTATTTCTTTTTAAATCAACGGAATACGGTTCTCCGTTTATTTATCCTGAAATTACATTTTTACCCGTAGAAAGCGAAGAAACAAAAAGTCATTTATGTGAAGGGCAACACGCCATCAATTTTTATCTCCACCCGAAAAAGTGCGAAGTTGCCGAGCAATGTGCAGAACAAATTGCGACACAACTGATTGCTGCACAGCGAGGGGAATTATTTGTTGCTGAGCAGAAAATCAGTGAAGATGAACAAGGTAATCAACAAAAACAACTTATTTCTCGTACTTTACAACCGAAAGATATTGCGATTCTAGTCCGCTCTCATTCCGATGCAGCCCAAATACAACAAGCACTGGCAAAACGTAACATTCAATCGGTGTTTTTATCGGAAAGATCTTCCGTATATCAAACCCAAGAAGCTGCAGATTTATTGTTAATTCTCACCGCTTGTTTAAATCCGTTGCATCAAAAATCAGTGCTTGCCGCCATCGGTTGTGGCTTGTGGGGGCTAGATTCAAATGAAATTTATCAACTGAAACATTCTGAAGAGCGTTGGGATAATTGCGTAGAATCCTTCATTCACTATCAGCAAATTTGGCAACAACAGGGTATTCTGCCGATGTTACATCAGCTTTATATTCAACAACTGCTTGAGCGAGTTAGAATGAGTGTAAATGCGGATCGCCGTATTACCAATATGCTCCATTTAGCTGAATTATTACAAGAGCGAATGGAAACTGCCGAAAATGAATCTAGCTTGTTACGTTGGTTTGCTCAACAGATTGAAGAACCTGATGCGAATGATGAACAAATTCTCCGCTTAGAAAGTGAAGAAGATTTAGTAAAAATCATCACAATTCATAAATCTAAAGGGTTGGAATACCCAGTGGTTTGGCTACCATTTTTAGGCAAAACCAATAAAGGTGCGGATACGCCTTCCTTAGCGATTTATCGTAATCAAGACAAACAGCAAGTTTGGTTGCTCGGTGAGCAAGATGACGACATCAAAAATTTACGCAATAACGAAGAATATGCGGAAGAGCTCCGCTTACTTTATGTCGCATTAACGCGTGCCAAATATCAACTCCATTTAATGTTGCCTGAAGAATGGACGGCAAGTTGGAGTGCAATGCACTATGTGCTGACCGATGGAAATATCAGCAAAGACACTAAAACCGAAGAATGCTTAGCCCGCAAAGGTATTCTGAAAAATGTCATCAAGTTAAATGAATTGAGCGAAGTAACGAAGTGGACTAAAACAGCGGAAACACAATCTACCACACCACAAGCACGAGTATTCAAGACCAAAATTAACGAAAGTGGCTTAATTACCAGCTTTACGGCTCTTCAAGCTCAAAATGAACGTTTGCAAAATAGAGAGCAAAAACTACCGCTTGTGAGGCTATCTGATGACGCACTAGACTACGATAGTGCGACTGTGCCTGATATATCATTTGATGAAACTGGCGTAGAACAAGCAACAGAGCAAGCCCTCAGCCCGTATCAATTCCCTCATAGCACCAAAGTGGGTAATTTGTTACACAGCTATTTTGAATTGCTAGATTTTACTCAACCTATTGATATTGAAAGCATTCAAACACTATGCGAACAACTAAATTTATCAGTTGAATGGATTGAGCCAACACAGCAATGGCTAACACAAGTGCTAAATACGCCATTTTGCGATCAAGCATTCAAGTTATCAGATATTCCAACACAAAAACGCTTGAATGAATGGCAATTCTACTTACGCTTGCGGAATAAAACTGCGTTACCTAAGTTAAATACATTACTTAAACAGTACAGCCCTTTTGAGCATTTACCCGATTTGCAATTACCTCAATTAGAAGGCTTTGTGCGTGGTTTTATTGACTGTATTGTGGAGCATCAAGGAAAGTACTATCTACTGGATTACAAATCGAACTTCTTAGGTATATTTGAACAAGATTACACCCAAGACCGCCTTGCAAAAACAATGATACAGTTCCGTTATGATTTACAGTATTTACTTTACACCCTAGCTTTCCACCGTTATTTACGCTCTCGTTTAGGCAAAAACTACGACTATCAGCGAGATTTTGGCGGCGTGGCTTATCTCTTTCTTAGAGCAATGAATGAAGAAACTCAAAATGGCGTGTTTTTTGATAAGCCGAGTATGGCGTTAATTTCTGCTTTAGATGAGCTATTTGACTAATCTAATGAAAATCCCCTAGATTCGCTTAGTAAATCTAGGGTATTTTCAGCACGTTTATATGACTCACGCAGTAAGAAAAACAAAAAACTGCTTGAAGCAGTTAAGGTGGTCTTAGAATGACAGCTATTCGGGGACACGTTATCGAACTTAAGCCAAACAACAAACAAGCGACTTACTTTGCAAAGGCTTGCGGTGTCGCACGTCTTGCCTATAATTGGGCATTAGCAGAATGGCAACGTCAGTATGAAGCTGATAAAAATTATCGTGATGATTGTTTAGCTAAAGACATACCAATTGATGAAACCAAACTCAATAAACCATCACAAGGCAAACTAAGAAAACAGCTAAATAGCATAAAAAGACAACAATTTCCCTTTATGCTTGAAGTAACTAAATGCAGTCCGCAACTTGCGATTATACAATTAGGCGATGCCTTTAAACGCTTTTTTAAAGGCGAAAGCAAATACCCACAATTTAGAAAGAAAGGCGTAAATGATAGATTTAGTCTATCCAACGACCAATTTAAACTCAAAACCATCAATAACAAACCACACATTCAAATCCCAAATTTAGGTTTGGTAAGAATGTGTGAAAACTTACGCCATCAAGGGAAAATGTTATCCGCCAAAGTCTTTAAACAAGGCGAAAAATGGTTTGTAAGTATTGCGGTAGAATTATCAGAAGTTGTAAAACCCAAACCTAAAACAGGTAAACACGTTGGTTTAGATTTAGGCATTACCGATTTAGCCACGCTATCAGACGGTACAAAAATCAAAGCACCAAAACCTCTTAAACATAAACTTAAAAAATTACAACGACTAAGCCGACAACTTAGCCGTAAACAAAAAGGCTCAAGCAATCGCACCAAAGCGAAAACCAAGCTATCACGATTGCATTATCAAATAGGTTGTATGCGTAAAGACTTTTTACACAAACTAACCACTCATTTGATAAAAGCCTATGACACCATCGCCATTGAAGATTTGAATGTCAAAGGTATGGTAAAAAATCGTAAACTGTCTAGGTCTATCAATGACTTAGGTTTTTACGAATTGAAACGCCAATTAATTTACAAGGCTAATCAATTTGGCAAAACCATTAAATCTGTTGATAGATTTTATCCAAGTAGTAAAACGTGTTCCTGTTGCGGACATAAGGTTGAAAGTTTACCTTTATCAATGCGTAAATGGACGTGTCAAAGTTGCAATACGGTGCATGACAGAGATATTAACGCAAGCATTAATATCTTAAATAATGCAACAAAGGTTTTAACGATAACTTAATCGTTAAAAAGGCGGTGAGTTCCACCGTGTCAGCCTATGGAGCTTATGTAAGTCTTAAGTCAAATGACAAGAGCAACGAGCGATGAAGTAGGAAGAAAACGCTAAATTTGCTCTTGAGTAGATTTAGGTAGGTTTTTTGGAACGGATTCTATTTGCCTATTACACCTATTACATCATTATTTTAGGTTGCTTTATTAAGCAATTCCCTTATGACGCAATAACGCATCTAAGGTTGGTTTGCGTCCACGAAAACGTTCAAACAGCACCATTGGTTCTTCTGAACCACCACGCGTTAAGATATTTTGTAAGAAAGATTCGCCGACTTCTCGACTAAAAATCCCTTCTTCTTCAAAGCGGGAGAAAGCATCTGCCGAAAGCACTTCTGCCCATAAATAGCTGTAATAACCTGCTGCATATCCACCTGCGAAGATATGTCCGAAACTGTGCGGAGTACGCACGAAAGTTGGAATTTCTACTACTGCAACCTGTGCTTTTACTTCTCTTAACGTATCTAATAACAAATTCTCTCTCGGTTTAGCTAAATGTAAACGGAAATCAAAGATGCCGAATTCTAGCTGACGTAAAACAAACATCGCTGCTTGGAAGTTTTTCGCTTTAAGTAGCTGTGTTAGTTTATCTTTCGGCAGTGGTTCGCCCGTTTCATAATGTCCTGAAATAAATGCCAACGCATCTTCTTCCCAGCACCAGTTTTCTAAGAATTGGCTTGGTAATTCTACTGCGTCCCAAGGTACTCCGTTGATCCCAGCAACATCACCGACATCAATTTCAGTTAGCATATGATGAATACCGTGTCCGAACTCGTGGAATAGCGTAGTGACTTCATCGTGAGTAAAGAGTGCAGGTTTATTCCCAATCGGTTTATTAAAGTTACAGGTTAAATATGCCACTGGTTTTTGTAATGAACCATCTGCTAAACGTTTTTGGTTGATACAATCGTCCATCCACGCACCACCACGTTTATGTTCTCTTGCATACAGATCAAGATAGAATGAACCACGCAAGCGGTCAGTTTCATCAAAAATATTGAAAAAACGTACGCTTTCGTGATAGCTATCAAACTCTTTTTGCTCAACGACTTTCATTCCAAAGATGCGTTTTACTAATTCAAATAACCCTGAAAGTACACGTTCTTCTGGGAAATACGGACGAAGTTCTTCATCGTTAATCGCATAAAGTGCTTGTTTTTGTTTTTCACTATAAAAAGCAATATCCCAAGGTTGAAGATCGTCCATTCCATATTCTTGTTTTGCAAAGGCTTTTAGCTCTGCTAACTCTTTTTGACCTTGTGCTTTTGAACGGTTGGCTAACCCTTCTAAAAAATCCACGACTTGTTTTGGATTTTCTGCCATTTTGGTGGCTAATGAATAATCTGCATAGGTTTCAAAGCCTAACAGATTCGCTAACTCTAAACGTAGTTTTAGGGTTTCATCAATAATTGCACTATTATCCCATTTTCCTGCATTTGGACCTTGATCTGACGCTCTCGTATTAAAGGCTTCATACATTTGCTGACGTAGCTCACGATTTTCACAGTAGGTCATTACTGGTAGATAGCTTGGAAATTCAAGGGTAAAACGATAACCTTTTTTACCTTTACTTTCAGCATCTAATTTAGCAGCTTCAAGGGCGGATTGAGGTAAGCCTACTAATTCAGCCTCACTTTCAATTAAGATTTCCCAACCCATTGTGGCATCTAACACGTTATTGCTAAATTTTGAGCTGAGTTCGGATAAACGCATTGAGATCTCACCGTAGCGTTTTTGTTGTTCCGCAGGTAATGAAATGCCTGATAGTTCAAAATCACGCAAGCTATTTTCGATCGCTTTTTTCTGTGCTAAAGAGTAATTTGCAAATTCAGGGCTATTTTTTAATTTTAAATAGCCTTGATATAACCCTTGATGTTGCCCAACCCAAGTGCTGTATTCAGATAATAATGGTAAACAAGCTTGGTAAGCATCACGCAATTCTGGGCTGTTTTTCACTGAGTTTAAATGCCCCACAGGCGACCAAGCACGAGATAATTTATCCCCCGTCATCGCTTGTGGCATATAGAAGTTTTCCCAAGTTGGTTGTGCTATTTGAGAAACTTGCTCAATGGTTTCTCGACACTGTTGAATGAGCTGCTCAATAGCAGGTTGAATATGCTCAGGTTTAATTGCTGAAAATTGTGGTAAACCTGTTGCATTTAAAAGTGGATTCGACATACTTATTTCCTTTAATCATAATGAAGTAAAAGTGCCAGATAGTTTGGGGATATTTCACGAAATATCAAGGAAAATTTACAAAAAGCGGTATGATTTGCAAAAAATCTTACACATCTTACCGCTTCTATTCACATTCAATGGTTTATCAAAACTAAGGAGCAACAATGACAAATTATATTCCACCGACAGTATGGCGTTGGGAAGAGCAAAATGGCGGAGCTTTTGCGGCAATCAACCGCCCTACATCAGGGGCAACCTTTGATTTAACACTCCCACAAGGCAATAAAGGCTTACAGCTTTACTCATTGGGAACGCCGAATGGGGTAAAAATTACCATAATGCTAGAAGAATTATTGGCTAAAGGTATCACTCAAGCTGATTATGATCTATTTAAAATAGATATTCGTCAAGGCGATCAATTTGGCAGTGGCTTTGTTGACATTAACCCAAATTCTAAAATACCTGCACTACTTGATTTAACCTCCGAACAACCACAAAAAGTCTTTGAATCTGGGGCTATTTTGCTCTATTTAGCTGAAAAATTTCAGGCTTTTATCCCAAGTGATTTTTCAAAACGTACAGAATGCCTTTCTTGGCTATTTTGGCAAATGGCAAGTGCCCCTTATGTTGGCGGTGGATTTGGACATTTTTATAAATATGCCCCAGAGAAATTTGAGTACCCAATCAACCGTTTTACAATGGAAACAAAGCGTCAATTAGATTTGCTGGATAAACATTTAGCCAAACAGGAATATATTTGCGGTGGGGAATACACGATTGCCGATATTGCCATTTGGAGCTGGTATGGGCAGCTTGCTCTTGGCTTAGTTTATGACGCTAGGGAGTTTTTAGCGATAGAGAGTTACCCAAATTTACTACGCTGGGCAAATGTTATTTATCATCGCCCAGCAGTGCAAAAAGGCTTACAAGCTGAATATCAACCTGTTCGCTAAATCATAAGCGGAGAGATTTGCAATATTTTTTGCAAAAGGCTCCGCTTATGTAAATATCACCCTTATCTGTTCTGTTATTGCTTTTATATTGTTATAATTTTCATTCAAAATTGCCTTTATGAATAAAAATTTTAATAATGAAACCGATCTTCCTTGAGCTTCGCCATTTGAAAACGCTACTTGCCTTAAAAGAAAGTGGTAGTGTGTCTTTAGCTGCAAAACGCATTCATCTCACCCAATCGGCTTTATCACATCAAATCAAATTATTAGAAGATCAATATGAATTAACTTTATTTGAGCGTAAAACTCAGCCTATTCATTTCACTCCTGCAGGTGAGCGTTTAATTCAGTTGGCTTATAAGATTTTACCACAAGTGGTTGAGGCTGAATTAGATCTTGCCCGCGTAAAGCAGGGGGAGGTTGGTGAATTACGCATAGCAGTGGAATGTCATACTTGTTTTGATTGGCTAATGCCTGCAATGGATAGATTTCGTCAAAGTTGGTCATTAGTTGAGCTGGATATAGTGTCTGGTTTCCATACAGACACTGTTGGGCTATTGCTTTCTCATCGTGCCGATTGGGCTGTAGTATCGGAGATGGAAGATGTCGCAGGCGTGAGCTATAAACCGCTATTTTCTTATGAAATGGTGGCAATTTGTTCTAAAGATCATCATTTGGCAAGTAAAGAAATTTGGGATGCTGAAGATTTTGCTGATGAAACTTTAATTACTTACCCTGTGCCTGATGATATGTTAGACCTTTTGCGTAAAGTATTACACCCAAAAGGAATTAACCCGACAAGACGCACTAGTGAGCTTACCATTGCTATTATTCAACTTGTAGCGAGTAAACGGGGGGTTGCCGCTTTACCTTATTGGGCAGTAAAACCTTATTTAGAACGTGGCTATGTGGTGGCTCGTAAAATTACTCAGAAGGGGCTTTATAGTAATTTATACGGTGCAATTCGTGAATCGGATGCTGAAATGGCTTATATCATTGATTTCCATAACACCGTTAGAGCAGAAAGTTTCGCTACTTTACCTGATTTGTTGGTTTTGGAAAGATAAAGAGGCAATATGTTTGTATCATATTGCCTCAATGAATAGTAGCAACTCACTACATTCCCATTCCAGATAACCCTAGCATAATAAAGAACATAGCATTTTCAACTTGATGCTCTGGCAC
The DNA here is from genome assembly GCF_009761375.1 of Ursidibacter arcticus. Classification (GTDB taxonomy): domain Bacteria; phylum Pseudomonadota; class Gammaproteobacteria; order Enterobacterales; family Pasteurellaceae; genus Ursidibacter; species Ursidibacter arcticus. Next base: position 11,807 of record NZ_LEKM01000050.1, read on the forward strand.
ATCATTACCGTTAAGTTTCACTTTGCCTTCGTCAATTTCTAATTTCAATTTAATATTTTCTGCATCAACAACCGCTAAACCGCTACTTCTTGCTTGAAGTACTAATTCCTCAACTTGTGCTTTTGCAGCTTGCTCTGCTGTCGCTTTTTGTTCAGGATCGATAGAGGCTACTTGTTTAGCAAGCTCTTCTAACGCATTGATATTTAACGTTACATCAAACAAAGATTGTTTAAAGATATTCAATCCATCAGACATATTATTCATATTACTAAAATCAGTTGCTTTTAAGTTGAGTAATAGTGCGAGCTGATTTTTCCCTTTGCTGTTAGTTAAAGAGAAATCTTTGATATGTAACTGTGGTCCTTTGCTCAATAAAGTTTTGCCAATTTCTTCCACTTTTGCGTTTTGTTCATCAGTCAATTCTGAACCAGCTTGCATTTGTGAGCTATAAACCATCAACTCATCAAAGGATTTGGCATCTAATTTCATTGATAAATCGGCTTTTAACTGACCTAAATCAAGCTCTTCGCTTTGATTTTTTACGACAACTTGAGATGAAAAATCGCCTGAGATATCGTAGTCTTCGTTTACCAGTTTAGCATCGCCTTTTGAAGTAATTTTATTCAACGTTAAACTTGGCTTGTTAGCGTCTGCCGATGAAATTCTAAAGCTATCAGCACTCATTGTATAATCGCCAATAGTTAAATAGCGGTAAGTTTCCGCTGTTTTTTTGCCTTTTACCTCATAACGAAGCCCGTTATATTCCATCTTTGTAATAGGATCTAGAAGCGAAAGCATTGGAATATCCATTGCTAATTGATAATCGCCTGATTTTGCCAGTGTAAACTCCCCTGAGGTATCAGAGATATTCCACATTGCATCGTCAAGTTTGAATCCCGATGTTGAAAACTGACCGCTTACATCGCCTGCATAGCTCATCGCTGTTTGATGCGTAAAGACTTCGGGTTTTGTGAAATAGCTTTTTAGCTGTTCTGGTGAGCTAATTTTTCCCTCACTGCTGACCATTGCTGGCACAAGGTTTCCTTTCATCAAACGGTTAATTGGTAAAGGACCGTGGTAAAGTTTATCACTCCCTTGCAGCTGATAAGTCTCTCCGCCAATTTGAGTTTCTAGGTTATAGCTAATGTCTGAGCTGAAAAAATGACGTTCAATTTTGACATCTTTGATTTCTGCTTTCACACCGTAAATTTCAAGCTGTTTTAAAGCATTATTCCCTAGTGTAACAAGTTCGCTATACTTTTCTTCAACTTGTTTTCCTGTGTACCAACTTCCGCTCGTTGCCACAGCACCGATAACGACTGCGACTGAAATAGCGATGGTAGATAATTTCATAATGTTTCCTTTTTGTTGATTAAATTTTGTTGATTAAATTGTTTGTTCGGCACGTTGTAATAGCCAGTCACAAGGAGTAAAACGATCACCATAAATTTGAACGTGTTTGCGTAAATGGTAAACAATATCCTTCGCCCCAACTTGCTCAATATAAGCATAAATTCCGCCACGAAAATCAGGGAAGTCAAAACCTAAAACCGATGCCACATTGCCTTCATCAGTCGATTGAATAACATTATCTTGTAAACACCAACAAGCCTCGTTAATCATTCGTAAAATACAACGGCGAGCAATATCTTGAGATTCCAAGTCATTACGCATAATGGTTTCCATTACGTGATAAATGCTCTTATCTTCTTGGGTTCTTTCACCTTTAGAGTTATAAAGATAAAAACCACGTTTATTTTTTCTCCCTTTACGTTCATTCATTGCCAAAAGTTGTACACTCTCTGGTAATTTAAAACGGTTTCCTAGCTGTTCAACCATTGCTTTATTTGATTTGACGATCATATCTAACCCCATATCATCAATCATTGCTAATGGGCCTGTCTTAAAGCCAAATTCTTGTAAAGAACGATCAATAAACTCAATCCCTTCGCCTTCAACTAAGCATTGAATCGCCTCAAGCAAAAATGGCGTTAAGATACGGTTGATAAAAAAGCCTTCTTTATCGGCAACCAACAAAGGTACTTTACCTTGTTGAATAGCAAAATGAATAGCTGTCGCTATGGTATGCTCACTTGTTCGGTCGTGTGGTACGATTTCTACCATTTTACGTTTAGTGACGGGGCTAAAATAGTGAAATCCAATCACATTTTCAGGGCGTGTTGCGACTGAGGCAATTTCACGAATAGAAAATGTCGAAGTATTGGTCGCAAAAATAGCATTTGGGCTATAATACTGCTCACTTTCTCGGATCATTTTTTGCTTTAATTCAAGGTTTTCATAAACAGCCTCAATAATAAAATCGGTCTGTTTGCCTGCAACTAAGCGATCCCCACCAGTAATTAAATTCATTCGTTGAATCATTTCGCCGTGAGAAAGCAATTTTTTATCCACAGCCTTGTGCATCAATCCATAACAGGTTTTTAACGCTTTTTGAATTTCAGAAGGGTGAATATCTTTAATCCTAACAGGCACTTTGGCATTATTCGCCGTTAAGTAAGCAATACCAGCTCCCATATAACCACTGCCTAATACACTGACTTGAGCAACATCACGCACATTAGCCCGATCTTTGTAATGCTCTTTCATCGCTCGTTCCGTCTGTTTAAGATCAATCAGCACTTGCGATTGCTCCGTACGGAATAGCTCAACAAAAGCATCTTGTTCAAGCAATAAACCTGCTTTAAAGCGAGGCTCTTTCAGCATATTCAAAATTTTTGCCACCGCAGGGTAATTCCCAAATGCCTTATTCCACACTCGGTTTTCGATATAATCTAAATAACGCTGGCGGAAGAATGGGTTGCCTTCAAGTTGTTTTCGCCACTGCTTAAAGCGACTAAGCGGTTGTTTATGGTCAATTTTTTGCACTTCGTTATTTAGCAAAAGTTGATAAGCGGTTTCAAACACATTACTTGCTGGAATTAAGCGATCAACCAATCCCCATTTCAATGCTTTTTCTGCACTAATTTTTTGCCCCGAAAGCAACATCTTAATAGCATTTGATAGCCCAATTAAACGTGGTAAACGTTGAGTACCGCCTGCAAAAGGTAAAATTCCTGAGCGAACTTGTGGAATAGCGAATTTAGTATGAATTTCTTCACTTGCCACTCGATAATCACAAGCTAATGCCAACTCTAGCCCCATACCAAAACAATCACCATCAATAACGGCAACAACAGGCATTTTCAGCACGTTGATTTCTCGCATCACCGCTTGGGCATCTTGTGAAAGTGCTTTAAGTTGTGCATCTGTTTTTGTGCGTAGTGTGCTTAATTTATAGCCTTTAATAAAACATTTCGGCTTAGTTGAAGTAAAAATTACCCCTCTAGCTTGCTGATAAATAATAGAGCCAATAACATCGCGTAAATCGGAAACAAAATTTTCAGGCAACCAGTTACTTGTTTGATCCGCCACATTTATCCGAACAATCGCAATACGATTATCATCAATTTCAACAGAAAAAGGGGAAATTGTTTGAAGTTGTTCTGTCATATTCTGTTCCTTATTCACTCTCAAGCACCATTGCTGCACCTAAGCCACCCAATCCGCTTGATGCGACTAAAGATAAACCACCGCCCTTACGTTTCAAGGCATTTAATGATTGAATTAAAATACGCAAACTCGTTGCTGCTCGTGGATTACCAAAGGCAATAGAGCCACCAAGATGATTAAGTTTTGCCACATCAATTTTGCCCAAACAAGCGGTGCGATTGAGATGATTTTTTGCAAATTCGGTTGATTCAAATAAACGTAAATTTACTAACATTTGGCTAGCTGATGTTTCGTGAATATCAATTAAATCCATATCTTGTAAATTCACGTTCGCACGCTCTAAAGCTAAACTACTCGCGACAGTCGCTCCCATAAACATATTCTGCCAAATATCATTACCCGTAATTGCATAGCTACGAATATAACCTAATGGAGTTAAGCCTAGCTCTTTTGCTCGCTGTTCACGCATAAGTAATACCACAGCTGCACCATCTACGGCTTTTGGCATATTCGCTTCGGTGACTGTGGCGTAACTTTTATCCATTATTGGAGAAAATCGCTGATAATAGTGATCTTTTCTCGCCGCAGAAACCAATGTATCAGATACAACAAAATCGTGATAAGGGCGTGGGAAAGATGGCATCACTTCACTTTTCAATAATCCTAATCGCCAAGCATTCGCTGCTTTTTCATTTGAATCTCGAGCAAATTCATCTTGCTCTTGGCGACTAATATGATATTGCTGTGCCATTTGTTCTGAAATTTCCGCTACCGAGAGTTGCGTCATATAATCTTTTAAATTGACCCCGTGCGGTTTTAAATCTCGCCACGAGAACTGGCGGAATAATTCAAATTTTTTATCTAAAGTCGGTGCTTTAAAAATTGCTTGTAGCTTGCGGATCACTCTTGGGCTGATACTAAAAGGAGCATTTGAAATAGAATCTGTACCACCTGCAATACCTGCTGAAATTGAACCACTTACAATACTTCCAGCCACGTTAACTAAGGCTTGCAAGCCCGATAAGCAAGAGCTACTTAAGGTATAGGCTTGTAAATATGGCATATTTAATGCTAAAGCAATTTCACGAGATGGGTTAGGAATATCGGGTTGTTGAATCACTTGCCCAAAAACTAACTGCTCAATTTGTCGGCGGTCTAATTCGATTCGGCTTAATAACTCATTGGTTACCATCGTGCCTAAATCCGTTGCATAGGACGATTTAAACCCTGTATCACGTTGCACAAAGGGGGTTCTTAATCCTGATACAATGGCAACTCGCTCACCTTGAGCGTTAAGAAGGTTCTGTCTAGCCATAGAAGTTCCTTTTAATCTGTATTCAAAAATTTTACAATTCTAGCACAGTGAAAAAAAATCACTTATAAGAACTGTAAACAAGCGGTGAGATTTTTTTAATTTTTTACAACATTAATCTGCATTGTGTGGACGTTTTTATCTACAGCCCCCTCGCCCGCTTGCGGGAGAGGGAAAGGTTTGTCGTTCGTTTAGAACGACAAATCAGGGAGAGGGGCAAAAAGTGGAATGTCTGTTAAAAATTGATGAAAAGTTACCGCTTGTTTGCCCTCTCTCTGCTCAAAATAGCCTTACGCAATTTTGAGCTGTCTCTCTCCCGTAAACGGGCGAGAGTGTTTTTAATTTTTTGCAAAATTAACTAAAGGAAAACAAATGACTTATATTGTTGGACTAACTGGCGGAATTGGCAGTGGAAAAAGCACTATTGCTGAATTATTTGCCCAACACAACGTCCCTATTATTGATGCTGATGTTGTCGCTCGCCAAGTGGTTGAAAAAGGATCGCCATTATTGAGCCAAATTGCAGCACATTTTGGACAACAGATCCTAACAGAAAATGGCGACTTAAACCGAGCAGCATTACGCAAGCGGATATTTCAATCGGAAATCGAGAAGAATTGGTTAAATAATCTGCTCCACCCTGCCATTAGGCTTGAAATGCAACGCCAATTAACAGAACATCAAGCTCCTTATGTGCTTTGGGTTGTTCCGTTACTCATTGAAAATAAGCTGACTAAAGAGTGTGATCGAGTTTTAGTTGTTGATGTATCGCCCGATATTCAACTTGAACGGGCAACAAAGCGAGATAACAGCCAACAGGAAATCATCAAGAATATTATGGCAGCCCAAGTCGATCGAGCGACACGTTTAAGCTATGCTGATGATATTATTGAAAATAATCTACCTTTAGCTGAAAACTTGGCGAGCTTAACCAAGCAAGTCAATGAATTACATCAACACTATTTAACCTTAGCTCAAACTAAATAGCATTTAACATCAATATAAAATAAGGAAATATAATGACAATCGTAAATTGCCCAACCTGTGAAAAAGAAGTTATTTGGTCTGCACAAAGCCCATACCGCCCATTTTGTAGCAAACGTTGCCAGCTAATAGACTTGGGTGAATGGGCTGATGAGAAGAAAGTTATCGCAGGGTCAGATGATGATTTAATGTCTGACTATACGGAAAATTAAAGGCTATTTTTATCGTACCAAATATTATTGATATAGAGTGTTACTCTGCCAGATGGTGTTTCAACTTGGATTTCATCATCAATTTGTTTGCCGATTAACGCTCTAGCCACTGGAGAATCAACCGAAATCCATTGTTTCGCAGGGTCAAACTCATCGCAACCGACAATTCGATATTGCTTGATCTCCCCCTCCTCATTTTCTAACTCTACCCAAGCCCCAAAAAAGACTTTCCCTTCTTGGCTTGGGTGATAATCCACAATTTTTAGGACTTCTAATCGTTTACTTAGAAAACGCACTCGGCGATCAATTTCTCGCAATCGCCGTTTTCCATAAATATATTCGGCATTTTCACTTCGATCACCTAAAGCAGCTGCTTCCGATACGGCTTGTGTTACTTTGGGGCGTTCTTCCTTCCATAAAAATTTGAGTTCTTGATCGAGTGATTGCCAGCCAGAGCGAGTGATGTAATCTGATTTTGCCATTAGCTTGCAAACTCCACGATCCCCGAAACATTACCTTGCTCATCTACCGCAATAAGTGAGTGAATATGTTTTTCTTTCATTAAACTTTCTGCGTGTGCAAGGAAAGTCGTATCTAAAATGGTTTTTGGTTGTCGAGTCATAATCTCGGCGGCTGTTTTATTTAGGCTATCTGCACCAAATTTTGCTAATGTACGGCGAATATCGCCATCGGTAATAATGCCAAGTAATTGATTATTTTCCATCACAATGGCTACCCCCATTCTGCCATCGTTCATTACGGTTAAGTAATCACTAAAATAGCTATCGGGAGAGGTAATAGGCAACTTACGTTGCATTACATCTTTAACTCGACAGAGTAATTTACGCCCTAAACTACCACCAGGGTGGAAACGAGCAAAATCTTCAGCTTTAAAATCGCGTGCTTTAATCAAAGCAATGGCTAATGTATCGCCCAAAGCCATTGTAACTAAACTTGATGTTGTGGGTGCAAGATTATTTGGGCAAGCCTCTCGCTCAATACTAATATCTAACACAACATCTGCGTGGCGACCTAAGGTTGAATGTGGATTACCTGTCATCGCAATAATAGTATTACCAAAGTTTTTTAAACTCGGAATGAGTTTATTCACATCATCAGTTTCGCCACTATAAGAGATTAGAATTACCACATCAATCGGTTTTAACATTCCCAAATCACCGTGAAAGGCTTCCGTTGGGTGAAGAAAGAAACTCGGCGTACCTGTTGAAGCAAATGTCGCCACCATTTTTTTACCTACCAGCCCCGATTTACCAATACCTGCAACGACAATACGTCCTTCACAAGCTAAAATCATATCCACAGCTTGATTAAAGCTCTCTGATAAATTTTGATTTAAACGATTAATTGCAAGGGAATAAAGTGATAAGGTTTCATTGGCGTAGGCTAGATAGTTCATAAATTTGTCCTGAAAGGTAGGCGAAAGCTTGCCACATTATACGCTAATTTTAAGGAATAAAAAATGGAAGCGAGTTTGCTTCCATTTTTGTAGAGTAATTAAAACTTACTGTTTTTTAGCACCGAAAGCACCTTGTAGAATACTAGATGCATCTGAATAAGATCCTGCTAATTCTGCGGCATTTTTTCCATAGAATTTACCATGTAAGTCTGCCTTTTGACCATTTTGAACAGCTTCACCAGCAAATGTATTTTTATCTAGTTTTGCATTTACAGTTACTGAATCAATACCACTCTCTGCAGCAAAAACAGTTCCTGTTAAATTTTTATTGGCGAAATCAGCAGTTAAATCTACTTTACCAACCTGAGTTGTAACTTTACCTTTATTAACATAGATTGAATCACCTACATATTTCGCTGTTCCACTTTGTGGAATTTCAGATTCTGCTGTTAAGTTATTCCCTTGGTAGAATATCGCTGAGTGTTGTGGACCAGCTGCAAAATAACCAAAGTAAGTAGAGAATTTTTTAGGATCATTTATATAACTACCGCTTTCAGTTTTAGTAAAACCTACAGAACCCTCTTTCCAAAGAGGAAGAGGGAACCCCATTCCTGTTAATGTCATTGTAGGATATGCTTTTCCACGATAGAAAAATCCACCAGCAGCATTCTTATGTTCAGGGGATTCTACTCTTGGAGGACGCTGACCTTTCCCACCCTGCTGTGGATTACCTGCCTGTGGATTACCTGCCTGTGGATTACCTGCCTGTGGATTACCTGCCTGTGGGTTTCCTGCTTGTGGGTTTCCTGCTTGTGGGTTTCCTGCTTGTGGGTTTCCTGCTTGTGGGTTTCCTGCTTGTGAATTTCCTGCTTGTGAATTTCCTGCCTGTGGATTCCCTGCCTGTGGATTCCCTGCCTGTGGATTCCCTGCCTGTGGGGTTCCTGTTTGCGGATTACCTGTTTGTGTGTTTCCTGTTTGTGGACCTCCAGCTACTGATCCTCCATTACCAACAGTATTATTTGATGAGCTACCGCCACTAGAACAAGCAGCTAATGTTACAGCAGCTAAAGCAGTTAAACTAAATTTCACTAATTTTTTCATATAAGTCTCCTTTTATAAATAAAAATGATTTTTATTTATGTGTAAATATATAAGGTAGCCAAAGAAAAATCAAGTGATAAAAAAATAATATTATAGATACAAATAGAATAAAAAAACTTAGCCCATTTCACAATGAACTAAGTTTTAATGTTAAGAAACTTTAATCTTTAAAAATTACGCAAAATACTTCTCAAGATCATCGCTGCCGCCAATATATTGACCGCCGATGAAAATTTGTGGCACGCTAGTTTTACCTGTAATCGCACGCACAGAAGTAGTACTAGCATCACGCCCTAAAACAATCTCTTCATAAGCAAAGCCTTTCTCAGCTAATAAAGTTTTAGCTTTAATGCAGTAAGGACAACTTGGTTTAGTAAAAATAGAGACTGATGCTTTTGCTTTCCAATCAGGTTTGAGATATTGAATCATTGTATCTGCATCAGAGACTTTGAATGGATCACCAGGTTCATTTGGTTCGATGAACATTTTCTCAACCACGCCATTTTTAACAAGCATTGAATAACGCCAAGAGCGTTTACCAAAACCAAGATCATTTTTATCAACCAACATTTCCATACCAGCGGTAAATTCGCCATTACCATCTGGTAATACAGTTACGTTTGCACATTCTTGATCTGCTTTCCAAGCGTTCATTACAAAGGTATCATTCACTGATACACAAATGATGTCATCAACACCCAGAGCTTTAAATTCTGCGGCTAATTCATTATAGCGTGGTAAGTGCGTTGAAGAACAAGTTGGGGTAAATGCACCTGGCAATGAAAATAATACAACCGTTTTATTATCAAAAAGCTCTGAGCTGGTAACATCAACCCATTGATCGCCTTGACGAGTATGGAATGTAACTTGAGGAACTTTTTTTCCTTCCATCGTAGACATAATATTTTCTCCTATATTATTAAAAATCTAATAAACTAAATACTGCAAAATGCAGTAGTAGCTTGTCGATTATAATGAAAATTGACTATGACTTCTAATAATTTACGCAATAAATTTGGTAAACTGCCCTTATACATTCCATCTACTCATCTATCTTAATCTTGGTTTTTTAAAATCTCATTCATTAACTGAATATCAATGTGGCAATAACCATTCGGATTTTTATCCAAATAATCTTGATGATATTCTTCAGCTGGAAAATAGTGTTCTAACATCTCATTTTCTACTGCTAATGGCTGAGCATAGGCTTTTTGTAGTTCTGTAAGAGATTGAGTAATAATAGGGCTATCTTGCGGATCAACATAATAAATACCTGTACGATATTGAATACCTTTATCCGCACCTTGTTGATTGATACTAATCGGGTCAATCACTTTAAAGTAGTAATCCAATAATTTTGCTAGGCTGATTTTATTTACATCATAAGTCACTTTTACAACTTCTGCGTGTCCACTCCCATTGCAAACGTCTTTATAAGTTGGATTTAAACTACCGCCATTTGCATAGCCAGATTCAGCATCGATTACCCCATTGATGCGTTGCATAAAGGCTTCTGTTCCCCAAAAACAGCCGCCTGCTAAATAGATCTCTTTAATATTTGACATTGATAACTCCTTTGTAAAATGTTGATTAAATCTTACCGCTTGTTTGGTTTCCAAAACGTTGAAATGCCATTGCTGTAAATTGAATAATCCAACCTACACCTAATGCGAAAGCAATAGTACTGATACCTAAAGTACCACCTAGTAATAGCCCTAGAATACCTACTGTCGCTTCAATGGTTGTACGAACAATTCCAACTTTCCAACCATATTTTAAGCAGACACCTACCATCAACCCATCGCGAGGCCCTGCTCCCAGTTGGCAAGAAAGATAAAAGGTTGTACTAATACCGAATAATACAATGGCAAAAATCATCAAGAAAATACGTGCCATTGTACCTGATGGGGCAGGAATATAATTGACGGTGAGATCGATAAAGAGTGCGATAATGAATACATTGAGTAAAGTACCTAAACCGATTCGTAATTTAAGTGGAATCCATAATAGTAATACAATTAAGCTAACAATGGCGATTACAACACCAATAGATAATCCTGTTTGTAGTGCAACACCTTGAGCGAAGATTGTCCAAGGTGTTGCACCTAAATTAGCTAATACGAGTAAACCATCACCGATACCCATCAATGCCATTGCAATACAAATAACGAATAAAGGATAAGGTTTAAACTGCCATTGATGATCCGCAGCCCAAGGCATTTTAGGAATTGGCGATTTTCTACTCATAACGTAACGCCTCCGCAGGTTCAATTTTAGCAGCTCGATAAGCTGGGTAAAGGGTACATAATAACGATAGAGCCATTGAAGAAAGTAGTACAACCGTAATCTGAGAGTAAGCAACTTCTGTTGGTAACACCACGCCTAAAGGGTTTATAAAATTAAGTATCGCAGATAAATGCTGAGCAATTAACAGACCTAGTCCGCCCCCTAATAATGCACCAATAACACCCACTATCGCACCTTGTGCAACAAAAATTTGCATTACTTGCCCTTTTGTTAGTCCCTGTGTTTGTAAAATAGCAATTTCCCCTTGTTTATCAACCACCATTAAACTTAGGGACGTTACAATATTGGAAATGGCGACAATGATAATTAAGCTAACCAATAGGCTCATCATATTTTTTTCCATTCTAACCGCTTGGAAAAACTCGCCTTTTTGCTCACGCCAATCGTTAATTTGCCAATTATTATCAGAAAAGTATTTAGGCAGTTCAGTCACATCAAAAGGATCACTGAGGAATAGTCTTAACCCTTGTGCTGTAGTTACATCTAAACGTAATAAACGTCCAACATCCGTCAAATTAGCAAACAGGATATACTCACTTGCTTCATTTTGAGAATGATATATTTGAGAAATAGTAAATAGCCGTTGAACTGGTACTCGTCCAAATGGTGTGTATTGGCTATTTTCTGTAATCATTAGGCGGATTTTATCACCTAGATTTAAGTTTAATTCCTGTGCTAAACGAGAGCCAATAATGACATTAAACTGGTTAGTCGGCAGAAAATCAGAAAGATTAACAATATCCGTAAGTAATGGATCATCCGTATTTGACTGAACACCTATCAATTGTCCAGCATTTATACCCTGCTGACTCTGAATAACGACATTCGCTCGGTTAATAACCACCGCTTTTTCAACAAAGTTTGGGGCATTAAGAGACTTAGGTACCTGCCAAGGGCGTTCACTAGGAGTAATAATTGCATGTGGCAAAGTTGAGAGTAAATTATGCTTTTGTGTAGTTTCTAAACCATTCATTACTGATAGCACAATAACTAACGCCATTACACCTAACACAATACCTAAACTGGCTAGATTAGTTACCAAACGACCAAATTTGTCGCCACTCTTAGAACGCCAGTAGCGTAATGCAATAAATAAAGGGATTTTAAAATTCATCATTTCATTCAAAAAAAGATAAGCGGATAGAAATTGGTAAAATTCTACCAAAATCTATCCGCTTATTTGAGCTATTTTTTAGTTAATTACACCACAAGCCATTCTAGGTCCACCGCCACCAAGTGGTGCAGGATGATCTGAATGATTATCCCCACCTGCGTGAATCATTAATGAGCGACCTTTTACTTCATCTAATTTTTTCAAGCGTGGAGCAAGTACAGGGTTAGTTGCATTACCATCGTGATCTACCGTTAATGCAGGTAAATCACCTAAATGAGCGTCATCGACCCAAGGGAAACCGTGTTTTTTCGTTCCTTTTGGATCCCAATGTCCGCCAGCACCTAAACCAGCAACTAACTTTCCATCTTTCTCTTTAGGCTCGCAGCTTGGGTTTTCGTGAATATGAAAACCGTGTAATCCGTGAGAAAGTCCTGTTAGATTTGGCGTAAAGACCAAACCATAAGATGATTCCGTAATCGTAACAACGCCCACATCTTTATTACCATTTTGCGGGTCTAATTGTTGAACTTTAACTTCAATTTTTGCCATTTCATTTGCCATTGTTGGTGCTGAAAAAGCAAATAATGAGGCGAATGCTAATGCAACTGCTGTTTTTGTTTTCATCGGAGTCTCCTATTTTCCCGTTGCGACAAATTCTTCAATATTTTGAGCGACTTTATTGACTAAGGTGGTTACGGCGGAATCACTTGCCCACGCAATATGTGGAGTAATCAATAAATTAGGTAAACGTTTTGCTGCTTGGATAAGTGGGTTGTCTTTCTCAGGCGGTTCTTTAACTAATACATCTAATGCAGCCCCTGCAATCACTCCATTCTCAAGGGCGTGTAATAAAGCAGTTTCATCAACTAAAGGGCCACGTCCAGTATTGATTAAATAAGCACTTGGTTTCATTAACGCTAATGTATCCGCATTGATTAAATTCTGTGTCGTTTCAGTTAATGGACAATGTAGCGTAACAATATCGGCTTGTTTTAAAACATCTTCAAATGCGGTATAACCTTCACGAATGGTTGTAGCACCTTTATGTTCTGCATAAAGCACATTCATTCCTAGTAGTTGTGCTAAACGCCCCACTTCTGTACCTAAGCACCCTTTACCAAAAACGCCCAATGTTGCCCCACGCACATCTGTAATCGGGTAATCGGTATAGCAGAATTGCCCACAGGTTGCCCAACGGTCTGAAGTGATTTGATCTCGATGATAGCCAACCAAACTATGTTTAAGGGCGAAGATCATTCCTAAAACGTGTTCAGGCACTGTCACCGATGAATATCCCGTTACATTTTTAACCGCAATACCCAGCTCTTTTGCGGCAACTAAATCAATATTGTTAGTTCCTGTTGCTGTTATCGCAATCAATTTTAATTTTGGTAATTTTGCTAAAAGCTCACGATTAAAAACTACTTTACTCGTAACAACAATATCTGCATCTTTAGCTCGTTCATAAGTTTCATCTGCTGAAGTGCGATCATATTCAACCCAATTATGTGGAAAACTTGGGCGTGGAATATCGTGGCTTGCTGGCACGCCTGTTCTATCTAAAAAAACAATGTTCAACATCATTAACTCCTTTGTTTGTTATTGTATGAATATCTTCGACTATATAACAAGCGGTTACTTTTAACAAAAAATTTACAAAAGCCTTGTTAGTTTTGAAATAATGCAACCTTTGTTCACATCATTTGTAATAAAAAACGGTTAGCGACAAAGCTAACCGTTATCCTTTAATTTGATGTATCTAATTCAGGGAAAGATTTTACTAAATCATCTACCGCTTTCATTTGGCTAACAAAACCTTCTAAAGCAGAAAGTGGTAATGCTGATGGGCCATCACATTTTGCTTGATTTGGGTTTGGGTGTGCCTCTAAGAATAATCCTGCTAATCCCACTGCTAATCCTGAACGAGCAAGCTCAGTAACTTGTGAACGGCGACCGCCCGATGCTGCACCGAAAGGATCTCGACATTGTAAAGAGTGTGTTACATCAAAGATCACAGGACAACCTTTTGATACTTTTTTCATAATACTAAAGCCAAGCATATCGACAACCAAATTATCGTAACCAAAGTTTGTTCCGCGATCACATAAAATGACTTTATCATTGCCACACTCTTCAATCTTCTCAACAATATTTCCCATCTGCCCCGGGCTTAAAAATTGTGGTTTTTTCACATTGATAACCGCACCAGTGCGAGCCATTGCTTCAACTAAGTCAGTTTGACGAGCAAGAAATGCAGGGAGCTGAATAATATCCACAACTTCAGCAACAGGCTGACATTGATAAATTTCGTGTACGTCCGTAATAATTTTAACACCAAATGTTTCTTTTAACTCTTGGAAAATCTTTAAGCCTTGTTCCATTCCCGGCCCACGGTAAGAGTGAATAGATGAGCGATTTGCCTTATCAAAAGAGGCTTTAAAGACATAAGGCACACCTAATTTTTGGGTAACTTCAACGTATTTTTCGCAAACTTGCATCGCCATATCACGGCTTTCTAATACGTTCATTCCCCCAAAAAGTACGAAAGGTTTATCATTTGCAATATGTACATTGCCAAGAGAGATTGTTTTATTTGTCATCTTTTTTCCTTAAATAAAATTCTGGTAAATGGTATCTCTACGCCCAACAGAAATAACCGTAACCACAATGCGATTATCATTCACTTCATAAATAAGTCGGAAACCCGCAGAACGTAGTTTTATTTTGTATAGATCCTTATTTTTGCTACCAAACAGTTTATTTTTGGGAATGTGTGGATTTTCCAATACTTTCTCTAATTTTGTTAAAAACTGTTCTGCAATCACAGGAGATAATTTATCAAATTCTTTCAATGCTTTTTCAGTAAATGCTAATTCATATCGCATTGGCTTTCACTCTTTCACGCAACTCTTCAATAGAGATTTTTATCGTAGGCTCTGTTGAACGTTCCTGTGCAATTTTAAGCCATTTCTGATCTTCTAGCATTTCAAGTAGCTGTTCATAAAGAGGAGTTGGAATACAATAAAAAGCAGGTTTATTATGATCTAGTACCGCAATAGTTTCACCATTAGCATCTTCAATAACTGCCAGTGGATCTTGCTGAAAATCGCTAATACTTGCTGTATAGTGGCTAAATATTTGATTAACCATTTTATTCTCCTCGTAAAATTTAATGCACCATACTGGCTTTACTCTGTTTTTCTAGCCCTGCAATTTCCAGTTTTAACATCATTGCAGACGGATCATCGGGGCATTGATCGATAAAATAACTAAGATCATCATAAGCTGCTTGATAACAATCCATACTCGCCAAGACCATTCCACGATCCCGAATTTCATAAGGATCTTCAGGCTGAAATATTAAGCGGTACTCAATAATACGCAAAGTATCTTCATAGCGACCTTCTCGGCTTAGTGCCATTTTAAAGACCGTTTCTAACCGCTCTAACATTTCGTCAGCTTCGGCAATTCGTAAAAAATCTCGGCTTAGCTCTGTGCCAAATCCCATTTCTCCTTCTAACCATTTTTCCATTTTTTCTCGAGTTAAAAAAGAACCGTCCCAAGGGTTAATAAAATGGGTTTCTTTACGTCCTGTTTCGGTGGTAATTTCTGCTCGTACAACTAATTGCGTTGGAAAATTAACAGGATAAAGTGGTAAATCCAATACAGATGCTAGGTGCAATAATACAGCCCCCAATGATACTGGCATTCCACGTTTACGGCGTAGCACTTTGTCTATCTGTAAATTATCGGTGTAAAAATACTCTTGATGATGGCAATGAAAACCTTGTTCGCCATACATAAAATTGAGTAATTGCTGAATGCGTGGAAGATCGCCTTCTGCATTAACTTGATATTTTGCTTTTTTGACTAATGCTGACATCAAACCATAAATTTGTGGTTCAGTCAGATTATCATCTACTAGCGTACTTAATCGAATTAGCTCACGATATAAAAAACGTTGTAATTCAGTACGTTGCTTTTTGGTAAAAGTTGATATGTTAATTATTTCGTCCATACTGCCCAAGTTACTCGATCATTACCGCCATAATCTTGTGCGGTTTGTGGGTTATCCCATTGATATTGTTTAAATAGTGCTTGTACTGCACTGGCTTGTTGCCAACCGTGTTCGAGTACTAGCACCCCATTTTTGTGCAAATAAAGCGGTGCGTTTTCGATAATTTTTTGCAAATCCGCTAAACCATTTTGCTCTGCTACTAATGCGGATAACGGTTCAAACCGCACGTCCCCTTTCGTTAAATTTTCATCGTTAGCATCAATATAAGGGGGATTACTCACAATAAGGTCAAATTGCTGATTTTGCAAGATTTGAAACCAATCGCTAACGAAAAATTTCACATTAGATAAAGCTAATTGTTGGCGATTTTGTTCCGCCAGAATTACCGCATCTGGCTGTTTATCAATCCCAATAATACTTGCATTCGGTAGCTCATTGGCTAGTGCTAAAGCAATCGCTCCTGTGCCTGTGCCTAAATCCAAAATTTGCAAATTTTTATGTAAATCTGCCCGCTTGTGAGCTTGCTCCAACGCAATTTCAACCAATCGCTCGGTATCTGGGCGGGGAATTAAAGTCGCCGTTGATACTTTTAGCGGTAATGACCAAAACTCTTTTTCGCCTAAAATATATGCCATAGGTTCCCCTTTAGCTCGGCGAGTAAGTAATTCCGCTAATTTTTTTAGCTCAACATCATTTAGCACTGTTTCCGAAAAAGCAAAAATTGCAGATTTAGAACGTTTTGTTACCGCTTGTAACAG
Source organism: Ursidibacter arcticus (assembly GCF_009761375.1). Classification (GTDB taxonomy): domain Bacteria; phylum Pseudomonadota; class Gammaproteobacteria; order Enterobacterales; family Pasteurellaceae; genus Ursidibacter; species Ursidibacter arcticus. The sequence continues at coordinate 28,540 of NZ_LEKM01000050.1, forward strand.
TAAATTCGCATCAACTTTCGCATTGAGAAAAGGATCTTGATCCATATTCTCAAGCAAAGTCTGTTCGGCGAATTTGAGCCATTGTTGGTAATTCATTTTAGTTATTAAGATTGCTCCGACAATGCTGCTAACTGATCCGCTTGGTATTCCGTAATAATTGGCTGAATTAACTCATCAATTTTACCGTTCATCACTTCATCTAAACGGTAAACGGTGAGATTGATGCGGTGATCAGTAACACGCCCTTGTGGATAGTTATAAGTACGAATTTTATCCGAACGGTCGCCTGAGCCAAGTAAGTTACGGCGAGTATCTGCTTGCTCCTGTGCTTGTTTCTCTTTTTCAACTTGCACAATACGAGATGCTAATACTGCTAGAGCCTTCGCTTTATTTTTATGTTGCGAACGCTCGTCTTGACATTCCACAACAATGCCTGTTGGAATGTGGGTAATTCGCACCGCTGAATCGGTTGTATTAACGTGCTGACCACCTGCACCCGATGAACGATAAGTATCTATACGCAAATCTGCTGGGTTAATTTCAGGTAGCTCAGACTCTGGCAATTCTGGCATTACTGCAACGGTACAAGCTGAAGTATGAATACGCCCTTGTGATTCTGTCTTTGGTACACGTTGAACTCGATGCCCGCCCGATTCAAATTTGAGCTGCCCGTAAACGCCTTCACCGCTAATTTTCACGATGATTTCTTTATAGCCCCCTTGCTCACTTTCGTTAGCAGATAGCTCTTCAATACGCCAACGTTTGCCTTCACAATAACGACTGTACATACGATATAAATCACCGGCAAAAATACCCGCTTCATCGCCACCTGTTCCTGCACGAATCTCAAGGAACGCGTTATATTCATCATTCGGATCTTTTGGTAGAAGTAAAATTTGTAATTGCTGTTCAAGCTGTTCAATTTCCGCTTTATTTTCGGCAATCTCTTCCTGAGCCATCTCTTTCATATCTGGGTCATCAAGTAGAATTTGGGCTTCTTCAATATCGCTATGTAATTTGTTCCAACGATTAAATGTGCCAACGACTTCTTCTAATTGTGAATACTCTTTAGAATAAGCTCGAAATTTTTCTTGATCATTGATAACAGAAGGGTCGCCTAATAAGGCTTGTAACTCTTCGTGGCGTTCGCTAAGGCTTTCTAATTTACTGATAATAGATGGTTTCATTGTCTTATTTTTGTCTTCTTTCGTTGAATGGTAAAAATTGGCGATATTGTAGCGGAAAAATCAAGTCTAATAAACGCAAAAAGCCTAGATATTCTCTAGGCTTATTCTCAAATTCAGTTAAATTATTTTACTAAATCTTTTAATCCTTTACCTGCAACGAACGCTGGTACATTAGCTGCTGGGATTTCAATCGCTTCGTTAGTTTTTGGGTTACGACCTGTACGAGCTTTACGGTGATTTACTTTGAAAGTACCGAAACCGATAAGTTGTACTGCATCACCTTTTTTAAGGCTATCAGAAATCGCATTTAATGTTGCTTCTAGTGCTGCTTTTGCATCTTTCTTGCTTAACTCTGCACCTGCTGCGATTGCATCGATTAACTCAGTTTTGTTCATAATAATTATCCTCTAAAAGATTTAGTTTAATAAAATTGCGTGAATGCTGTAATAGCTTAATCCAAAGTTAATTATTCTCAAAGCAAATAATCTTAAAATTGTTAGTCTTATCACATTTATTGATTAAATTTTAACCCAATGTTACTAATTCCGCTCGTTCGTATCTCATTTTTAAGGGCTAAAATCAGCTCAACATCTCGTTCTTCACATTCATTTAACAAACGATAAATTTGCCACTGTACGTCTAATTCTTCTTGGATTTCAGGGGTATTTTTTAGCTCTTGCTCATTTAATTCTCGCTCTTGTTGCATTTCTACATAAGTCGCAACGGTAGATAATGAAAGCTGGCTCAATTTAATCGCTTGTTCTAATGTTTCCCCTGCGATGATAGCGTGTAGCAACTCAGATAACCCTTCGCAAGCATCTTCTGCGGGCAAAACACCATAAAAATCAAATTGATTAACATCGGGAATGATCTCTTCAAGTTTCTCTAATTGATTTTCAAAGTTAATCTTCGCCCCTTTAACAGTAAGATGTTCCCAAACTAAATTAAGAATATTTTGGAAAATTTTAGCCTGATCTGACCGCTTGCTAACATCACAAAAAAGCTCAAAATTCGGCAACATTCGCTCACATAGACACGCCATAAAAGTTAAATGTTGCCAAGTTTCAAAGCGTTCCATACGTTTATGAATAGGATTTCGCATCGTTATATTCCTTAAATTATTTGCTAGTTGTTGGGCTTACTCATTACCTTGTTGGTGATAAGGCTGAGATAAACGGTGGATCGCATCAACAAATATTTTCGGGCTTTCTTCTGGTACATCTTGGTGGATACCGTGTCCAAGATTAAAGATATGTCCTGAACCATTACCAAAACCTGCTAAAATATCACTAACTTCTTGTTCAATACGCTCTGCTGGGGCATATAGCACACTCGGATCCATATTACCTTGTAAAGCAACTTTATGTCCTACTCTTGCTCTAGCATCAGCAATATCAACCGTCCAATCTAAACCAACAGCATCACAACCAGTATCCGCAATCGCTTCTAACCATAGTCCGCCACCTTTAGTAAAGAGAGTAACAGGTACTTTTCGTCCTTCATTCTCACGAATTAACCCATCGACAATTTTGTGCATATATTGCAATGAGAATTGTGGATACTCACGATGAGCCAATACGCCTCCCCAAGTATCAAAAATCATTACAGATTGAGCCCCTGCCTTAATTTGAGCATTCAGGTAAAGCGTTACGCTATCGGCTAATTTATTTAGTAAAGCGTGTAAAACCTTTGGTTCGCTATATAGCATTTTTTTAATTTTAGTGAAGGCCTTTGACGATCCACCTTCAACCATATAAGTTGCCAGTGTCCAAGGGCTACCTGAAAAACCAATCAACGGTACTTCGCCTTTTAACTCTCGGCGAATAGTTCGCACAGCGTTCATTACATATTGTAATTCACCTTCAGGATCAGGAATGGGTAGGTTATCTACATCAGCTTTAGTTTGGATAGGACGAGCAAATTTCGGCCCTTCACCCGCACCAAAACTTAACCCTAAGCCCATTGCATCAGGAATGGTTAAAATATCGGAAAACAGAATAGCCGCATCAAGATCATATCGGCGTAAAGGTTGTAGCGTCACTTCACAAGCTAAATCTGCATTACGGCAGAGCGACATAAAATCCCCAGCTTGGGCACGAGTTGCTTTATATTCTGGAAGATAACGCCCTGCTTGACGCATCATCCAGACGGGTGTCATATCTACGGGTTCACGCAATAATGCTCTTAAATAACGATCATTTTTTAATTCTGTCATAGCTTTCTCTCAAAAATTAAATGCCCCATTTGGCAAACGGGGCAGATAATAGCATAAATTAGTTTGATTTTACGCTGATCTTCACGCTAACTTGCTCGTTTTTGGCTAAAAGTGAACTAATTCGGGCTGTTTCAATACATAACATTGTCCGATAACCTTGTTCACTCATTGAACTAGTTGCTTTATGCCAAGGATTCCATACGACAATTTGTGAAGCATTGATATGTTCAACACTGATTTCACGATGATTATCTTGATCTGCAATGACACTCGGGGATTTTTCGGCTGAATAGATTTCATCAACATTTTCGGTAATTTTTCGTGGCGAACTGACCGCTTGTTGTTGCTGTGTCAAAGAATTAAAGCAATTATCAGGCAAATTAAACACCGCCACCTGCTCAATATCTGCCACATTAAAATAACTATGTAGTGCAAGTTGAGCAGGTTCATCAGCGAAATGAGTAAAAGTTAGGGTGCAAGTTTCATTTAGTCGCATCTTAATTTGAGCATCATTATCGAGCTTGAAAAGTAACTCAACACCATCATCTGTGATTTGATATTGGCTCAATGCCCAAAATCGCAAACGAGCAAAACCGTGAGCAGGTTGTTTCACTCCACCAAACCAAGGGTAACAAATCGGAATACCACCACGAATTGCATTACCCTCCACAAAAGGTTCAATCTCACTGAGCCATAATACATCTTGTTTACAATGTTCGGGCTGCCAGCTAAATAGCTGCGCCCCTTGTAGCGAAATTTTCGCTCGACATTTAGGGTGATTTACTTCAACAACGGGAATTTGATTATAGGTTACAACATTGATATCGGGCGGAAATGATTGGCTCATTGTTTTCTCCTTAAGCGGTGAGATATTGCTCTTTTTTGCAAAAATATTTTTCAAATCTCTCCTAAACCCCTCTTTACTAAAGAGGGGAAACTTTTTTAGGAAGAGACACTCTTCAAATATTCGTTTGTAAAAACAATAAATTGTTCAGACTGATGACAAAC
>NZ_LEKM01000051.1 GCF_009761375.1 Ursidibacter arcticus
CGCATAATTTGATGGCGGATCTTCGGCATTTTTCCCGCTAAATCATCTAAAATCTCAAAAGGAATTTCACAAATCATTGAGGTTTCGAGAGCCTGAGCAAAACCAACGTGTTTCATATCCATAATCGCATCAAAGCCAACTAAATCACCGGGTAGATGGAATGCTGTGATCTGTTCTTCACCATTTTCACTGATTGTATAGCTCTTAATTGTACCTGAGCGAATAGCGTAAATCGCCTTAAGTTCATCTCCAGATTTGAAAATGATTTGAGACTTCTGAACAGGTTTTTTACGTTCAATAATGTTATCTAACTGTGTAAGTTCGTGATCATTTAGAGTAAAAGGCAGGCAAAGCTGGCTAATACTGCAATTTTGACAGTGAATTGTGCAAGCTGTTCTTCCATTTGCTTTGAAATCAGATACAATTTTCATAGTACTATCGCCTCAAAATTTGATTTAGGGCAAATTTTAACACTTTTTTAAGGCAGTGAGAACTAATATATTTTATAGGAATAAGGGCAGTAAAATGGCAGCGGAAAAATTAACAAAGAAAAGATTAGCACAAATTATCGTAATGTTATTAATTTTGATTGGGGCTTTTGTGTATAGAACTTACACCTGCTCATAATAAAATAGGTCATTATTCTATTTAGTTTATAGGGGGAATACTTCCCCTCAGATTATTGACA
>NZ_LEKM01000052.1 GCF_009761375.1 Ursidibacter arcticus
AAACTATCAAAGGTTAAACAAAAAATCGAGCAAATAAGGCAAAACATTAAGAAATAGGATTGTGAACTTAGCACTTCACCAATAGCGAGAGAAATCAGTAACATAATAAGAGGCTCAGCATAACCAATTAAGCCAAGTACGTTCATTGGTAATAAATTACTGGAGCCTAAAAAGAGAATGAAAGCCGCTCCATTTACTAAACCTAATAATGCTAGGTAATAATAGAGAGATGAATTTTGGCTCAGAATGCTCTCCATATTGATTTGACTGATGTAATAGATAGCAACAGGTAAGCAGAGTAATAGTTCCACAAAAAAAGTGGCAAGGCTGTTAATCTGAAAATAACGGCGTAGCATAATATAGAGTGGATAACCAAAGCCTGCGACAAAAGTTGCCCACGAAATTTCCGCAGAAAAACCGATATTTGCCACAACACCCACTAAAGCAAAGAGAAAAGATGCCCATTTTAATCGGGTGAATTGTTCTTTAAATACGATTTTTCCTAATACTACCGTAACAAGTGGAAGTAATAGGTAACCGATTGATACTTGCAAGGCTTGTCCATTATTCGGTGCCCAAAGAAAAAGCCATAACTGTACGCCCGTATTGAGAGCAAGAAGGCAAACCACCAGTACAAGCGGTGGGTTTCGGCGGATTTTTTGCAACAGTTCGTAGAATAAGTGCTGTTGTTTAAATAAGAAAATGGCAAGAAGAATAAATGGAATAAGCACCACAATGCGAAATCCAAACATCGCCATATCACTTAATGGGCGTAATAGAATGGCAAAATAGTAACCTAGTCCAAATAAAATATTGCCACTTAGGGCAAATGTGATCCCTTTTAGCATCAATTCCCCCTTTACTCACTCCCTTTATATTCATTGTTTTTTATGCGTTTACGCTTGCGTAACACTAATACGCCATCGAGAATTAAGCATAAGATAGCAACACCTAAACAGATTAAAAGTA
>NZ_LEKM01000053.1 GCF_009761375.1 Ursidibacter arcticus
ATAAGCATCTGGACTTAGTGTTTCACCAATTAGAAATGAGATAAATAGCATTGCACAAGGTTCTATATACCCGAGTAAACCCAGCACATTAAAAGGAATTAGGGTACTCGCTAAGGTATAAGATATTAGAGCGACACCGCTCATTAAACCAAGTAAAAGTAGGTAAAAATAGATATTCGGGTTCTGCTGTTGAATCACTGGCATATCAACTTGGCTGATAAAATAAAGTGCTATCGGGAGTAGTAAAGCAATTTCAATCACAAAACTATGGATATGGCTAATATTGAATTTCTTACGCACCATAAAATAAGCGGGGTACCCTGTTGCGACTAAAGCACTCGCCCAAGATAATTTACCTGCTAGTAGAATGTTGCTCACAACACCAATAAAAGCAAAGAAAATCGCTAACCATTTGCAAAATGAGAGATGTTCTTTATATAGTAGTTTCCCCACAGCAACCATTGCAATCGGCATTAGTAGGTAGCCTATTGATACATCAATCGCTTTGCCAC
>NZ_LEKM01000054.1 GCF_009761375.1 Ursidibacter arcticus
AGGGTTTGTCAGCGGTCTGATCTTGCTCTGTGATTTCCGTTAGAATAGTTTTAGCCAGTAATGAAAAGAGAATTGAGAAATGAAACGAATGGGATATAAAGGGGCAATTTTGGTATTCTGTATGCTAAATCTGACCGCTTGTGGCACAATTTCAAGTTTAGCAGAAGATGATTACACCCCTTATGCAGGGGTAATAAAAGATTTTCAAACGATGAGAGAAGGGGGCGTTATCAGTGTGTTAGCCGTGATAGATTTACCCCTTAGTTTTGTGTTTGACACACTATTATTACCCGTTACGCTAACTCGTTAAGCGGTATGTTTAAGCATTGCGATATAGTTACAGCTCACATCTTTATTAAGCCAAAATTTCTCTGTGAGCGGATTAAAATGGTAGCCCACCATTTCAGTACAACTTAATTGAGCCTGATCGCCCCAATTTAATAACTCAGCAGGCTTAATAAATTTCTCAAATTCGTGAGTGCCTTTTGGCAACATTTTAAGCACATATTCCGCACCAATAATGACTAAAGCATAGGCTTTAAGTGTACGGTTAATCGTAGAGAAAAAAAGTACGCCGTTAGGTTTTAATAAGGCTTGGCAACTTTGAATAATCGAAAGTGGATCAGGAACGTGTTCTAACATTTCCATACAGGTAATAACGTCAAACTTTTCGGCATTACAAGCGGTCTGTTCTGCTAAAAAATTTTCAATAGTAGTTTGTTGATAATCAATAGTTAAATTATTTTGCTCTGCGTGTTGTTTCGCAATCGCCAGTGGCTCTGTCGTCATATCAATGCCCATTACAGTTGCTCCTAATTTAGCCATTGCTTCACTTAGAATACCGCCACCACAGCCAACATCAAGCACTTTTTTACCAAATAAGCCACCCGATTTTTCATTGACATAGGCTAGGCGTAAAGGATTAAGTAAGTGAATAGGTTTAAAATCCCCTTTCGGATCCCACCAGCTTTTTGCCATTTTTTCAAATTTTGATATTTCCTGTTGATCAACGTTCTGCATAAAACCACCTATAACAATTTTTTAAGGGGAAATTTTACCTGATCTCTACCGATAAAAACGGAAAAAACGACTAATTTCTGTAAAAAAGCTGAAATAAAACGGTGATTTTGTCTAAAAAATTTACAAAAAGGTTCAAAAATAGTCTTTTGATTAGTTTTTTTAATGATTATTATAAATTTTTTTAAATTTTTCTTGCAAATTGAAATGAAGTCGATAAACTCTGCGTCATTCAAACACAAGATTAATAAAAATTAAGGAAACCTTTATGAGCGATTTAAACGTACTTTTCCAAAAAATTAAACAGCGTGATCCAAACCAAGCACCTTTCCACCAAGCGGTTGAAGAAGTTTTTGGTAGCCTTGCTCCGTTTTTAGCGAAAAATCCACAATACACTAAATATGGCTTATTAGAACGTATTGTTGAACCAGAGCGTGTAATTAGCTTTCGTGTAACCTGGGTTGATGACAAAGGTCAAGTACAAGTAAATCGTGGTTATCGTGTACAGATGAACTCAGCAATTGGCCCATATAAAGGTGGTTTACGTTTTCATCCAACGGTGGATTTAGGCGTATTAAAATTCTTAGCCTTTGAGCAAGTATTTAAAAATGCCTTAACAACTTTACCGATGGGCGGTGGTAAAGGCGGATCAGATTTCGATCCTAAAGGTAAATCGGATGCGGAAGTAATGCGTTTCTGCCAAGCCTTTATGAGTGAATTATTCCGTCATATTGGTGCAGATACAGATGTTCCAGCTGGTGATATTGGTGTGGGGGGTCGTGAAATTGGCTATTTATATGGTCAATATAAAAAATTACGCAATGAATTTACTTCGGTATTAACAGGAAAAAGTTTAACGTGGGGCGGTAGTTTAATTCGTCCAGAAGCAACAGGTTACGGTACAGTCTATTTTGCAGAAAGTATGTTAAATACGCGAGGTCAAAGTTTTGATGGCAAACGTGTTGTGATTTCTGGTTCTGGTAATGTGGCACAATATGCAGCAGAAAAAGCAATCCAAAAAGGTGCAAAAGTATTAACTGTTTCAGATTCTAACGGCTATGTATTATTCCCTGATAGTGGTATGACAGAAGCACAGCTTGCAGCATTATTAGAACTCAAAAATGAGCGTCGTGAGCGTCTTTCAGTTTATGCGAAAGAGCAAGGTATTCAATATTTTGAAGGTCAAAAACCTTGGGGCGTAGCGTGTGAAGTCGCACTACCTTGTGCAACGCAAAACGAACTGGATACAGAAGATGCAAAAACATTACTCAAAAATGGCTGTATCTGTGTGGCTGAAGGGGCAAATATGCCATCAACATTAGGTGCAGTAGAAGTCTTTGTTGATGCGAAAATCCTATACGCACCAGGTAAAGCATCAAATGCAGGTGGCGTTGCAACTTCAGGTTTAGAGATGAGCCAAAATGCAATTCGTCTATCTTGGAGTCGTGAGGAAGTGGATCAACGTCTATTTGATATTATGAAAAATATCCACGAAAACTGCGTAGAAAATGGTACAGAAAATGGCTTTGTGAACTATGTAAATGGTGCAAACATTGCAGGCTTTAAAAAAGTTGCGACAGCAATGTTAGAGCAAGGCGTGGTGTAATATCCGCTTAATATAATTACCTAACTCTTATTTTGACATCCTCCCCATCTAAAGGATGGGGATTCCTACTAGCTCCCATTGCAAGCAATAGGTACTCTCGGTGGGTTCTTGTTGCTGACCGCTAGTGCGGTTCATTTCACAAGCGCTACGGACACGCCCTGCCCTGATATTATTATACGTGGACGATTACTCGCCCACGTGCCAATACGTTTAACGCACCGACTACATCGGCGTTTTCCCTGTAGCCACATTCTACGCACTCAAAATCGGCTTGCGTTTGGCGATTTTCCTTTGAGGTCATACCGCAACAAGGGCAAATTC
>NZ_LEKM01000055.1 GCF_009761375.1 Ursidibacter arcticus
GCAAATCCGCAGAATTAAACAGTTCTGTGGCTGTTCTCGTTTTGTGTTCAATCGAGCATTGGCTTGGCAGAGTGAGCAGTACGAACAAGATAAAACATTTAAATTTAGCTATTCGAAACTCACTGCATTGCTTCCACAATGGAAAAAAGAGTTACTTTGGCTCAAAGAGTGCCATTCTCAAGTACTTCAACAGTCATTAAAAGATCTTGAAAGTGCGTTCAAAAACTTCTTCCAACAGCGTGCAGATTTCCCGAAATTCAAGAAAAAAGGCTTAAAAGAGAGCTTTCGTTTTCCGCAAGGTTGTAAACTTGAACAACAAAATAACCGCTTGTATCTCCCGAAAATCGGTTGGGTTCGCTATCGCAATAGCCGTGATGTCGTAGGCGAGATTAAAAACGTAACTGTGAGACAAAAGTGCGGTCGTTTTTTTGCCAGTATTCAAACCGAATTTGAATACGAAATTCCAACCCACAAAGGCGGAGA
>NZ_LEKM01000056.1 GCF_009761375.1 Ursidibacter arcticus
GGCTTGAAAGAGAGCTTTCGCTTTCCGCAAGGTTGTAAACTTGAACAAAAAAATAACCGCTTGTATCTCCCAAAAATCGGCTGGGTTCGCTATCGCAATAGCCGTGATGTGGTAGGCGAAATCAAAAATGTTACTGTTAGCCAAAAGTGCGGTCGCTTTTTTGTCAGTATTCAAACCGAATTTGAATACGAAATCCCAACCCACAAAGGCGGAGAAATCGGCATAGATATGGGCATTGCACGTTTTGCTACGCTTTCAAACGGTGAATTTTTTGAGCCGTTAAACGCTTTTAAAACCGACAAAGGCAAACTTGCAAAACTGCAACGCCAACTTAAAAACAAAGTTAAATTTAGCCAAAACTGGCAGAAATTAAAGGCGAAAATCGCCAAACTACACCACAAAATTGCTAACTGTCGCAAAGACTTCTTGCACCAAACTTCAAGCAAAATCAGCAAAAACCACGCAATGATCTACGTTGAAGATTTGCAGGTGTCGAATATGTC
>NZ_LEKM01000057.1 GCF_009761375.1 Ursidibacter arcticus
TTATTATCTAATTGAACACTTCTACTGCTAATTTAGTTAAACAATTAACCAGCATCAATTCAGAATTTACTGCATTCACTTCCACTAAATCACGTTGCGTTTGTTGAATAATATAATGCCCTTTCAATAATTTTTGTGCAGATAATGTTTGGCTAAAAGGGATAATCCCCGCCTGTAAATCAGGGTTTACCCAACCTGTTGCAATATCCAATTTGGCTTTGAGAGCATCGGTAAAAAATGAATCTAGCCATTCCAACTGTTCAAGTTGTCTTTCTATTTCACTAGAAAATGCCTGAAATAATAGCCAAACATCTCCACTTTTATAAAACTTCCAAAATGTCTGTAAGAATGTTTTACGTTCTTGTAAGCGGTCTGATTCTAAGAATTTTTTGCAAATTAATGGGCGATTATGACAAATGCGTAAAGCTATTTCCAACTCTGTAACTTGGTATTCAGGGAATTGTGGTCGTAACCATTGATACGCTTGTTCAACATCTGGGGTATGAACTAACCACGTTTGGCAACGGCTTTGGATTGTCGCTAACATCGCCGATTGCAATGGTGCTTCAAGCAGAAAATAGATTTCCTCATTTGGCTCTTCCAGCGTTTTGAGTAACGCATTTGAGGCAGCCTCTGTCAAACGATTTGCTCCAGCAATATAAATCACTGAGTTACCACCTTGCTGAGAAAACTGTTGTAACTTTGTGGTTAATTCTCGAATTTGATCAACACCAATATCTTTACCGTCTATTGATTCAACTAAATGATAGTCAGGGTGATTGCCACTTTGCCATAAAGCACAGGTTTTGCATTGACCACAAGGTTCGGCCAGTTGTTTTTCTTGACAAAATAGCCAATGGGCAAATTGACGAATAAGTAGTTCTGTACCCAGCCCAGCTTCCGTTTTAAACAACAAAGCGTGATGTCCACGCCCATTGAGAAAAGAATGAGTGAGTTGCTGATAAATCTGAGAATGCCAAGGATAAAGGTTCATTAATGATATTACCAACTAATATGGAGTTTACGCTGTTGTTCCACGCAATCTTTTAAATATAGGTTAATCAATGTTTGATAAGGTAAATTAACTTCATTGGAAAGTTTTTTAAAGTAATCAATCGTTTCATCTTCAATACGAATAGTTACAACTTTCTTTGTTTTTAATGCTGTTGAGTAAGGATTTTTTACGCCTTTGGAAAAATCATATTCTTCTTTCATCATTGCCCCCTATATTGTGCTGCTTCTCTTTTGGTAGCTCTTCTTGCTGAAATTATACGAATGTTACTATCTCTTTCACAATGAACAACTACCAGTATATTGCTGAATTTACTGCGTCCAAGTAATAAAAATCGTTGTTCTTGAAAAGAGTGTTCAGGATCAGGAATAAGCAATGCATCGTCATCATAAAATACACTCATTGCTTCGTTAAAAGTAATATTATACTTCTTTTCATTAAGATCTGCTTTGTGACTATCCCACTCAAAGCCTTCTATAAAGAACATTTTTTCACCATTCTGTAAATACTAAATATGTACAAAATGTAACATATTGCTTTATTATTTTGCAAATTTTAAGAAGTTTTCGACCGCTTGTTGAATATCACTGGATACTTTTTCGATAGACTGTTCAGCATTGATAACCACAGCTTTAGGATTATTTTGGGTTAAAGCTAAGTAGCGTTCACGAGTACGGTGGAAAAAGTCGATATGCTGTTGTTCAATACGGTCTAAAGCACCACGCCCTTTTGCTCGTTCTAGCCCGATAGCAGGGTCAAGATCTAAGTAAATCGTTAAATCAGGCTCAAACTCACCTAAAATAACTTCGCCAATTTTATCCACCAATTCAGCAAGATTGCGTCCACCACCTTGATAAGCTTGACTCGACATATTATGACGATCACCAATCACCCATTTTCCTTGTGCTAACGCAGGCTGAATAACGGTTTCAACTAATTGTGTTCGAGCGGCAAAAATCATCAAGGCTTCGGCTTTATCTGTTGTAACCTCGCCATTTAAGCCTTGTTTCCATAAATCACGCAAGGCTTCTGCTATTGGAGTGCCACCTGGTTCACGAGTATGAATAACAGGAATCTGATGAGTGGCTAAAACATCTGCAACAACTCGTACTGCGTTACTTTTTCCAGCACCTTCTAAACCTTCAATGACAATAAATTTTCCGCTCATTATTTCTTCTCACTTTTCTGCTTTTTTTCGATTTGAATCCATTCCCGCACTGCTCGATTATGTTCATCTAGGGTTCGACTGAATTTATGTCCGCCCGTTCCGTCTGCAACAAAATAAAAATAAGGTGTGTTATCTGGCTGTGAAACCGCTTTTAGCGAAGCCATACTCGGCATTGCAATCGGCGTAGGAGGCAAGCCATCAATCACATAAGTATTATAAGCCGTTGGTTCGGTTAAATCTTTTTTGCGAATATTACCATCATAACGCTCGCCCATTCCATAGATTACCGTTGGATCTGTCTGCAATTTCCAGCCATTACGTAACCGATTGATAAAGACAGAAGCAACTTGTGGACGCTCTTTGGCAATGCCTGTTTCTTTTTCGACAATAGATGCCAAAATTAACATTTCATAAGGGGTTTTAAGCGGTAGGTTTTCCGCTCTATTTTGCCAAGCCTGCTCTAAATCTTTTTGCTGTTTTTGATAAGCACGTTTTAGCACATCAAGATCGTCTGAATAAGGCACATAGCGATAAGTATCAGGTGATAACCAACCTTCTAATTTTTCGTGCTTAATTCCCAACAATGTGGCAATTTCTGTTTCAGATTTATCCGCTAACGTTTGATTTAGAAATTTCGCTTTTGATAGCTGCTCACGCCATACCTTAAAAGTTTTTCCTTCAATAAACTGTAAAGAGAGCTGGACTTCCTTACCACTATTAAAATGTGCTAATAGCTCCCCAAGATTTTGAATATTGTCAATCGCATAAACCCCTGCTTTAAAACGACTAAATTCAGGGTGTAATCGCACAATATAAGGCAATAACGTGGCTTCATTCTCACTAATTATTCCTAAAGAATGG
>NZ_LEKM01000058.1 GCF_009761375.1 Ursidibacter arcticus
ACCTATTATTAATGAACCAGGTAGCGGTGTACGAGCAATTAACGCCACAGGTTCCATTTTTGCGACATTTAATAGTGCCTATACTATTGATTCTAGCTGGGAGTGGAAAAAATGGAATGATAAACATAATGCTTATCATTTTGTAACTGAAAACAGAGATAAAACTCATGGAGATGATGCTTCAGCCTCCTTTATTTTAGCCCTCAATGATCAGGGAAATGTGGCTGGAGGATATTCAAATAAGACATTTATGATTCAGGTTCCTACCATTTGGAAATGGCAAAGTGGCAAATGGAGTGAACCGATAGAACTCCCTTATGACGAAAGCTCAGAGGAGACCTCCAAAGGGGAAATGCGAGGGTTAAATGGTTCGGGAACACAAGCCGTTGGTAATATCAATGTTCTTCCAAATCGTAGAGTGCAACACTACGAGAGCGACTACAATACTAACGCTAGCGTTTGGACAGAAGAAAATGGTAATTGGTCATTAATGAGATTATCATCAGAAACATCTTCGGCTAATGCTGTGAATAATAAAGGTGATATTGTTGCAGGCTATGATACTGTTTCTGCTGGTGGTAATTATATCGCTACCATTTGGCGTTTTGATGGAACAACTTGGTCTAGTATGATGATCGATGATAAGCGTCACTATTCTGAGGTCTTCGCATTAAATAATGCTGGTGATGTGGCTGGCGGTTCAACTCATTATAGACCAGCTATTTGGTCGGGTAATAATTACCAAAAAACTGAACTAAAAGGCGTTGATGGCAATATTACTCAAGGGGAAGTCCGCGCACTGAGTGCAGATGGTAAAATTGCAGGCGGGAAAAGTAAAGTTGGAGAAAATTACCGCGCTACTATTTGGTCAGGTAACGATTGGAAAGCTTATGATTTAGGCACTTTCAAAAAAGATGGTGTAGGCAATTCTTTAGTTACTGCAATGAATGATGATGGAACTATTGTAGGAGGGGAGGCTACCTTTGAAGATGGTGAAAGCTATGCCGCACTTTGGTTTATTCAATATGATGAAAACAACAAACCTACTATAGATTTGCTAACGAATGAA
>NZ_LEKM01000059.1 GCF_009761375.1 Ursidibacter arcticus
AAGGTGGTATTAGAGGGCGTGGACACCAACGTCAAAGGCACTCTTAAACTAGATGGCAAAGACGGCATTGTGTCTAAAGGGGTAATGGACACCTATGACAATAAAACCACGAATAAAAACCACAGTGCCAGTGTGGGTGTGTTTGTTGGTTTTAATGGCGACAGCTATGGTATCGGTATTGAGGCTTCCGCCTCGGTAGGTAAGGGGAAAGAAAACAGCCACAGTGAAACGTGGCAAAACAACCAACTTCAAGCAGGGAAACTCGTTACATATTCGGACAACGGTAAACTTACCTTAGATGCCACGAATGTGAAAGCAGACCATTGGGAAGGCGATGTACAAGGGCTTGAGCTGATTAGCCGACAAGATGTGACTAAATATGACAGCAAACAAGTGCAAGCAGGCGGTAGTGTCTCTGTCACCTATGGTTCAGGCGGAGGGGCAAACGTTAATGCCAGCTACAACGCAGCCAAACTCAATACCGCACAGGTTGAAAACCAAACCAGTGTGGACATTGGCAATGGGGGAATGGAGGTAAAAGTCAGGGGCAATACGCACCTTGAAGGGGCAACAATCAGTAGCCAAGCAGACAAAGCAAACAACCGTTTCCAAACAGGCTCACTGACAACAAGTGATATCCAAAACCACAGTGAATTAAAAACAGAAAGTGTCGCAATCAGTGGTGGCTCAGGTGGCATTAATCCCCTTTCAGCCTTAAGTTTACTGGGCAATAAAAATGAAAGCAGCCAAAGCACCACAAAAGC
>NZ_LEKM01000060.1 GCF_009761375.1 Ursidibacter arcticus
TTGCCCTGTTGGTGTGGTTGCTGCAACCGCTGTACCAGGTTGTTCCGCTGACTGCTGAGAATTAGATTGTGCTTTTTCCGCTGCGTTATTTGAAAGTACCCAATTATTACCTTCTTGATTTAAGCGATAGCGGTAAGCACCAGCATCGACATAATCTTTACCCAACAGAGTAAATTTTGCTGTACCTGTTGCTGTTTCTACAAGTGTTACTCTACCGTTAGCCGCATTTGGCTCATTACCAGAATCGCGAATATTTAAACCAAACGAACCGCTATCTGAACCTTTTACGATGATTTTGTCAGATTGTTGGTTGGCGAGATCGGTACTGAGAGTAAAATTACCTTCACCAGATAAATTTCCTAAAATATTGAATGTACTGAATTTATATGAATTGGAGCCAATCTGAACTATATATTGAGCATTGGGGTTTACAGTTACATCTGCATTTTTTAATGTAAGATCTGTGACATCCGGTGAACCGATATAATAATTATCCCCAAGAATCCAAGATGAATTTTCTAAAGAGACATTGAAAGTATCATCAATGATGCCATTTTTATTCGATAATAATTGCACAGAACCACGTAAGGTTGAATCTTTAGCTGCAATATTGATATTTTCAATTAATTGCTTAGTTTTTTCTTGATATCCTGAAGCTGGAGGTAATTCAGTAGAACGAAATAACGTATCTCGCTCTAATGAACTATTAGCTGTTAATGTTATATCCACATCTGCTTGTTCAACTTCTTTTGTGAGATCCCAGGTACTATCTATTCCTCCTAGAAATGAGGAATTAATAAGTTCAACACTTGATTTTCCTTCTCCAATTGTTAGAAAGTCAGGATATGCTCTAACATTCGTGCTAGTCACATTCTCAAGAATAATTTTTCCATTATTTTCTGTTGCAATATAACTATCTGCTCTTGCATCTAAATCAAAAATACTATTTTTAACAATTGCAGTTCCATTTGTTACTGATAATGCAGCTGAAGCTTTTCCAACAGAATCACCTATTTTCTGCATACGTAGAGTACTATTTTGTACAGTCAAATTACCATTATTTACTCTCACATTAAATTGTGAAGAACTTGTAGGTTTTGCATTGATGATGGAATTTTCAACATTTACGGCTGCATTATCAAGAGACAATACTGAATTAAAAGAAGGTGTTCCCCAATTTTTACTAGCACCGCTAATAGATTCTATATTGCTATTTTTTATCGTTATATTAGAAGAATCTATTCTTAAACTATCAATATTTGATGATGTGGTTAAACTATCTAATATAAGATTATCGCTATTGGAAATTGCTAATAATCGATAATCATCTTGCTCCATAGGAGTATTAATTGTGCAATTTTTCAAAACCTTATTGTTTTGTTGATTTATATGCCCAGCTTTACATTCTAATTCCTGTGTATAACCAACAGGTAATAACCCACCACTTAGAAATAAAGCAATATAAAGTGGTGATAATTTTCC
>NZ_LEKM01000061.1 GCF_009761375.1 Ursidibacter arcticus
TCAAAGACAAATCACCCGTTAGCGTAACCGCTATTAGTGACAAAGGTTCTGCAACAACAACGGTAGAAACCACATACGATAGCGACACACAAAACCCAGAAATCACAAAAGCTGAAACCGTTGATCGCAACAACGATGGTAAGCCTGATCTTGTTAATTTAACAGGTAAGGGTGAAAAAGGCGCTACAATCAAAATTAAAGATAAAGAAGGTAATGTTATTGCAGAAACCAAAGTGGATAACAATGGTAACTGGAGCGTACCTGTCGTATTAGATCAAAATAATCCAAATAAAGATCAAGCAGAAGATCTTAACGTAGAAGCTCAATCACCGGGTAAAAATTCATCTGACGAAGTGCCAGTAACGACTGATAAAGTTGTACCAAGTGACAACCCTCAGCCAAACGACACTTACGTTGAACCACCAGTACTTACCCCATCAGCGTCTCAACCAGAAGATGAAAAAATATCTGTTGATGTTAAAGTTCCTGATGATGCAACCAATGTACCGGTTCAGATTTTAGATGAAACTGGTAAAGTGGTTGAAACGATTGACGTTAAAAAAGATGAGCAAGGTAACTTCGTACCACCATCGGATAAACCTGAAGTGGAAGTAACACCAAAAGATGGCGGTTTCACTATCACTATTCCTAAAGATAAGATTCCTGAAAATGGTAAAATTGTTGCGACAGCTGAAAACAGTGCTGGCGATCAAAGTAAACCGAGTGAGCCGATTGTATTAAATGAAGATAAACAACCTGTTTTACAAGATCCAGACACCGTTACTGCAAGCGACAAACCAAGCATTACCCCTAACACCATTAAAGCGATTGATGAAAGCCCAGAGGCAGATAACAACCCTGAAAAAGTAGTATTTAGTGGTACGGCAGAGCCTAATGCATCAATCACAGCGTATCTTGATAAAGGTGATGGAAGCAAAATCCCAGTAGGTTCTGTGGTGGCAGATAAC
>NZ_LEKM01000062.1 GCF_009761375.1 Ursidibacter arcticus
AACGACAAATAGGCTTGAAGGATTATTTAGTGAACTAAAACGAAAATTAAATAATCACAATGGATTAAGCAAAAAACGTAAGGTTATGTTTATAAAGGATTTTTTAAATAAAAAGAGTTGCTAACAACATAAGAAAAATATTATTAGCAACCACTTTGTCCACTTGAACGTGTAATGGGTAAATCAGCAACCATTTTGTCCATTACACCAAGGTTGAGGTGACTTTCCACAAAGAGTGGTATCACCTCAATCGAATTATTTATTCCTAATCTCGCCAAACAATTTCACACTCAACAACACAATTTTCAGGGAACTTCCCTTGTAATTTTTGGCGTAGCGTTGTAAAGACTTCATCAGCAATTTGTTGATGATTTTGTTTGATGGAATGAATATGAAAAGGCAACGCATTTAACAGATCGTGATCGTCAAAAGTGGCTAAATGGAGCTCTCGATTAAGTAATTTATCCATCTGCTTATGCTCTGTGAGATAGCGTAAAACCCCTTCTAAAATAGTGTAAGAGGCGGTAAAAATAGCTTGGGGAAGTCTGCCTAATTGAGCAACAACATCTTGTAGCATCTCATACCCTGCTTCAGGTTGGTAATTTTTATGTAAGATCCAACCGCTTTGTTCTGGTAAATTAGCTTGTTTCAAGCCTTGTTGAAAACCCACTAAACGAGAAAGGCTAGGGGATAAAGAAAGCTGTCCACCAAAATAGAAATACTCACTAAGTTGATAATCCATTGCCACTTTACTCACCACTTCAGCAATTTTCTGTGTATCTTGGCTGATAACATAGCAGAGATCTAACTGAGGAACATAGCGGTCGATTTGTACCACAGGAGTATGTTTCATTATACTTTTGTAATACTTAGGATCTTGATGGGTAGGAGCAGTGATCAATAAGTCGATCTGACGATCTAACAGACGATCAATCGCTAATTTTTCTTGAGCAGGGTTATCATCAGAACACGCAACAACCAGTAATAAGCCATTTTCACGACACAATTTTTCTAAACGTTTTGCTTTAAAAGCAAAGCCGTAGTTGGTTAGATCGGGAATAACCAAACCAACCACATTTGTTCGTTGCATTTTTAAGGCTTTCGCAGAGGCATTTACGCGGTAGCCACATTCTTTCGCCACCGCTTTTACTTTCTCACAAGTTTCTGGTTTGATACGAAATTGGTCAGCCTGACCATTTAAAATCATACTGACTGTGGTTTTCGACACGCCACTTAATTCGGCAATATCATTGAGTGTAACTCTTTTTCTTGTGAGTGGAATATTCATCGTCTTCCTTGATAGGCAAATCTATGCGGATTTGCCTATTGTACTCTATTTATATTCAATTGCCGAAATTTGTGCAATTTCTAGCGATAATGGCTGAGAAACTTGAATAATATTTTCTCTGTTCGCAATAAAAAAGCGTGATGTCATTACTTTTTCGCCATCATTGATAAAAATTTCCATTACAGAACGGTCAAAGAAGATCTCAACTTTTTCTAATCGCTCTACTCGACAATATCTGATTTCACCAAATTGAGCCATTAGTTCCGTTTGCTCTGATGCACTGCGGTCGAGGGAAAGCAAGCCATCTTGATAATTTAGCGTTAAATGATGCCCTTGTGCATTATCAAAAAAGCGGATATTAAGCGGTTGGTTTTGCCATTCAAATTGCAAATAGGCGGTATCGAGATGAGCAATGGTTTGACGATTTTCGATAAGCACTTTTTGGCTTGAGTGGCACTGTGCATAAACTTCCGACACTGGCTTTTGATAAATTTTGCCATTTTGTAATGAGAGCTGGCGAGGCAAGCTCAACATTGAGTGCCATTTGTAGCGATCGGTCGGGTAGGTTAAATCAGGTAAGCCAACCCAACCGTACAAAATCCCATTAGCCTGTTGAACAGTTTGCGGTGCATAGAAATCAAAACCGTAATCTAACTCTTCAATATGTTCGGCGTTAAACTGATTTCCAGATAAAGAGCCTACTGCATAAGTGGCGTGGAAATTATTTTGGAATTGCTGAATTTCACGCAATTTCCCTTGTGGCGACCATACAAAAATATCTTTATCGGCAAGTTGGAAGAGATCAGGGCATTCCCACATAAAAACATTATGATTATCAAAATGAGGCAAAGCTAATTCTGAAATAAGGCGTGGTTTGCTTTCAAGATTATCCATCTCATAAATTAACGCAGTGCCTGTGAGATCTTGACGTTGTGCCCCTAGCACAAAGCGAATTTTGCCATCAATCGTTAAGTAAGGTTTTGGATCACGAACGTGTTCAGTGTAGCCTTCAGGAGCTTGATCGATAATACAGCGTTTTTCCAGTAACTTACCAGATTTGTCAAAAATCGCGATATTTTGATGGGGTACACGCTGATTATCACTCGCTCGGCGTGTATTACCCGTATAGAATGCAACAATTTTATCTTGCCATAAAATTGCACCACCTGAATAGCAGCCGTGAGATTCAAACATTTCATCGGGAATTAAGCTATCTGCTTCACTGAAAGTATGAAAATCCTTAGTGATAAAGTGTTTCCAATGTTTCATTCCGTGTATAGCATCGTAAGGAAACCATTGATAGAAAACGTGATAGTGTTCGCCATCAAAGATCAAGCCGTTAGGATCATTCAGTAGTCCTGTTGGTGGAGCGAGATGATAAGTTGGTCGGAAGTCTTTATCAGATAGCACCTGTTCACGAATTTGTGCAAGCTCCCCAGTGGATTGAGCGTGTAAGCTCTTATACTTACCTTGATTAAAAATATGCATTGTTTTTATCCTTTTAAATAAGAAACGGTTGGCATTAGGAGATAGCGTATTACAAAACACACTTGCAAAAAATCGGCTCAATCCAACCGCTTGATATTAAGGTGTTAATACCATTAACTTGCTAAAAATTCATCAAGTTGTTGTTTATTTGGGAGAGCAGACATCGCCCCTTTCGCTGTGGTCGCTAACGCCCCTGACGCATTGGCTTTACGAATAATTTCCGTTAAAACTTGCTCATTTTTCCATTCTGGCTGTTGTGATAAGCCAGCAAGTAATCCACTCACAAAAGCATCGCCTGCACCTGTGGTATCAACAGGCTGTAATGCTTTACCCGCCACGACTTTACTCTCGCCATTCAGATGATAAATCGCACCATCTTTACCTAAAGTAATGATAATGAGCTTTTCTGGGTATTGAGCGGTAATAGCAGATGTCGCTTGCTCAAGGGTTGTTGTATTGGTTAATAGTGTTAATTCTTCTTCGGAGAACTTTAACACGTCTGCCATTGCCACAACACTATTTACCACCGCTTTCATTTCATCAAGAGATTGCCATAAAGATTCGCGTAAATTTGGATCAAATGAGAAGAAACCGCCCGCTTGTTTAATACGGCGAATAGCTTCAATGGTCGTTGAACGAGAAGGGTTGTTGATCAACGCAATAGAACAGCAGTGTAACCATTCATTGCGGTTAAAATGCGGTAGATCTGTGACTTCTAAGAATTGATCGGCACTTGGATTGACCATAAAGGTAAAACTACGCTCGCCATTATCAAGCCCAACAATAACCGTTGACGTTCTTTGTTGTGGGTCGAGAACCATATGCTCGGTTGAAACTTGTTCATCTTGCAAGGTTTGTTGCATAAACTTACCAAGCGGATCATTTCCAACACGCCCAATAAACCCTGTTTCCCCACCTAAACGAGAAACCCCAACCGCCACATTTGCAGGTGCACCACCCGCACAACGTAGATAGTGATTTTCACCATCTGGAATTAAATCCACGACCGCATCACCTAACACCCAAATTTTACTCATATTTTATACTCTCTGCTTAAAAAATTTATAAACCGAATAGTAGCTAAAACGTTTTAGTTTTGCAATTTAAGAGAGTGTTTAGGATCAAATTTATGAATAAAATAAAAATTATAGTTTTTTGGGGCTAAAACGAAACCAACTATACGAAACATCCTAACTGGATATATGCCACTTTTTAGCTTTTTATGGTAACTAATTCAAAATATATTAGACTTTGAAAAATTATTTGGAATTGCTTTTACGTAATTAAATGAAAATTGAAGATAAAAATATAGAAGATCAAATTTGAGCTTCTCAGGCTGATGACAAACCCCAATTTGTTG
>NZ_LEKM01000063.1 GCF_009761375.1 Ursidibacter arcticus
TTTCAATTGGTTATAACTTTCCTTGTGGGGGCGCCACGCTGGCGTCCGAATGAAAAAAGACTTTGTCAATAATCTGAAAAGATCAAATTTGAGCTTTTACTACATATCTATATCAAATAAGACTCTCACTTTTAATAGTGAATCATATCTCTATCTAATTAAGCAAAGAGACATTCAAATCAGAGCTAGAGCCCACGATTCTTACACGTTTACCTGGAACGAAACCATTTTCTTTTTTCTGAACAACAACGATTTCTTTACCATCATCTTTGCGAATAACCATCTCTAATGAAGAAACTTGACTCGCTTTTTCTTCAACTTTACTACCAAGTGCCGCACCTGCAATAGCACCAACAGCAGTTGCAATTGCTTGCCCTGTTCCACCACCGATAGTTGAACCAGCAATACCGCCGATAACACCACCACCAATAGATCCTAATACACCTTGGTTATTAGCCTGAATTTTTACTTCACGAACAGAAACAACCGTACCATAACTAATAGAACGAGCTTCTTTCGCTTGATCGCCACGATAAACATCGCCACTATAAATATCCGTATTAGCACAACCAACTAAAGAAACTGAGGTAAATAGCGCTAAAATAAGTCCAGATTTTTTCATATAAACTCCGAGAAAGGTCAGAAATTATTTTCTGAGCAAATTATTGTATTTATGTCATAAGGGTGAATCTTAAGACAGCAATTATTACGATTAGTTGCATCTTTTAATGTAATCGCAATACTAGGGTTAGGTAATCTTTCAGCTAAAACTCTAGGTTGGCTAATTTTATAACAAATTTGAGCATTTTGTGGCAATTTTAATTGTAATTCTATACGCTTAATCCATTGCTCAACAGTTTCCTTTTCAATAAAAGGAATAACAACTTCTATATGCTCCCAACCTTCTTCTGGATAAACCTTATCTTTAGGAAAGGGTAGTTCAATAATTGAAACCTTCTGTCCACAAAAAACAAGAGGTTCAACTAATTTAATTAAGCAAATAGGGCGACCATTTACCTCACTCTCTTTTAATAATGAATTATCCGCCAATAGAAAATCTCGCCACTGTTGTGCTGTTTCTACATTATTCATTCTTACTGCAAGATGATCGATAGGGTATTTGCTTAAATCCAACCCGATAACTTGAGCAAGTTGTTGAATTTTTTGCTCAAATTGACCTATATCACCGAAATAAGCGGTCATTTTTGATAAAAAATTTGCAAAATCAAAGTTTTTAACAGGGTTTTTTAGTATCATTGCACACATTTTTACAGTATCTCATCAATAGGAATCATCGTGAATATTCAACACATTCTATCGGAAAAAATTAAGCAAGCAATGATTGCAGCAGGGGCAGAGCAAAATGTAGAAGCGCTAGTCCGCCAATCAGGCAAACCACAATTTGGAGATTATCAAGCAAACGGCATTATGGGAGCTGCCAAAAAATTGGGTTGTAACCCAAGAGAGTTTGCTCAAAAAGTGCTAGATAATCTCAACCTAGACGGTATTGTCGAAAAACTGGAAATTGCAGGTCCTGGTTTTATCAATATTTTCTTAAATACTGAATGGTTAGCAAATAACGCAGAGCAAGCTTTAAATAGTGAGAAATTAGGTATTCAGCTATCACAAACCCAGACCGTTGTAGTCGATTACTCTTCGCCAAATGTCGCTAAAGAGATGCACGTTGGACATTTGCGTTCAACGATTATTGGTGATGGTGTAGTACGAGCACTAGAGTTTTTAGGGAATAAAGTTATCCGAGCAAATCACGTTGGCGATTGGGGTACACAGTTCGGAATGTTAATTGCCTACCTTGAAAAAATGGAAAACGAGCACGCAAGCGAGATGGAATTAAGCGATCTAGAAGCCTTCTATCGTGCTGCAAAAGAACATTATGATAGTGATGCCGAATTTGCAGAGAAAGCTCGTAATTATGTCGTAAAACTACAAAGTGGTGATGAGTACTGCCGTACAATGTGGCAAAAACTAGTCAAAATTACAATGGTACAAAATCAGCACAATTATCAACGTCTAAATGTTACGCTTACTGAAAATGATGTAATGGGGGAGAGCCTTTATAACCCAATGCTGCCAGCCATTGTCGCTGATTTACAAGCACAAGGCTTAGCGGTAGAAGACGAAGGTGCGTTAGTTGTTTATCTTGATGAATTTAAAAATAAAGATGGCGATCCAATGGGCGTTATCGTACAGAAAAAAGATGGTGGATTTTTATATACCACAACGGATATCGCAGCTGCCAAATATCGTTATGAAACCTTAAAAGCAGATAGAGCATTGGTTTTCTCTGATACTCGTCAAAGCCAACATATGCAACAAGCGTGGTTAATTACTCGTAAAGCAGGCTATGTGCCTGATAGCTTTAGTCTTGAGCATCACAATTTTGGAATGATGTTAGGTAAAGACGGAAAACCATTCAAAACCCGTACAGGTGGAACGGTAAAATTAGCCGATTTACTTGATGAAGCCGTAGAACGTGCAGAAAAACTAATTGCAGAAAAAAATCCAAATCTTACCGCTTGTGAAAAGCAAGCTGTGGTAGAAGCAGTGGCAATCGGAGCAGTTAAATACTCTGATTTATCTAAAAACCGTACTACCGATTATGTGTTTGATTGGGATAATATGTTGAGCTTTGAGGGCAATACTGCACCTTATATGCAATATGCCTACACCCGTATTCGTTCTATTTTCAGCAAAGCAGGGATAGATCCAACACAATTATCAGGCAAAATTCTCTTAAATGAAGAGAAAGAACGAACATTAGCACTGAAATTATTACAATTCGAAGAAGCGGTAACGACGGTTGCCAAAGAAGGAACGCCACACGTTCTTTGTCAATATCTTTATGAATTAGCAGGGATTTTCTCAAGTTTCTACGAGGCTTGTCCTATTCTTAATGCAGAAGAAAATATTAAACAAAGTCGTTTAAAACTAGCCAGTCTCACCGCTGATACCCTAAAACAAGGATTAGATTTATTAGGTATCAAAACTGTTGAGAAAATGTAATTTAGTCTGTTAGATAACTTCATCAACAGAATTAAATGATTTATCTTTGGGCGGAATTATCCGCCCAAGTTATAGGAGAAAAAGAATGATCATTGTTACCGCAGGCCACGTTGATCATGGTAAAACATCATTATTACACGCACTGACAGGCACACATACCGCTCACTTACCTGAAGAAAAAAAACGGGGGCTAACCATTGATTTAGGCTATGCCTATCTACCAATTGAAAACGATATTTTGGGTTTTATTGATGTACCTGGGCATCAAAAATTTCTGTCAAATATGTTAGCGGGGCTTGGCGGTATTCAACACGCATTATTAGTCGTATCGGCAGAAGAGGGTATAAAGCCACAAACGGTTGAACATCTCGGCATTTTAAAATTACTTAATTTTTCTCATATTATGGTCGTGATTACTAAAGCTGATCGCAGTAATGATGAAAAAATTCAATCCTTAATAACCCAGTTAAAACAACAATTTGATTTATCATCAGCCACATTCTTTATTACTTCAGCTCATACAGGGCAAGGTATCGCCGAACTGAAAACATATTTAATCAGCCTTAACCATACTCATTCTAAGGTAAATCAACCTTTCCGCTATGCTATCGATCGCGTTTTTCACGTTAAAGGAGCAGGGCTTGTGGTAACAGGTACGGCAATTGCAGGTAAAGTCAAAATCGGTGATGAAATATATCTCTCAAATGGGCTAAAAGTTAGAGTAAGAAAAATTCACGCCCAAAACAATGAATCCCCTGAAGGTATTGCAGGACAACGTTTAGCACTCAATATAGCCAATGTTGAAAAAGAGCAAATTCAACGTGGTGACTGGCTAACACAATTAGCCCCAACGCAAGCTAGTGAGCGTATTACCATTCAATTAACTGCCGATCAAAGCATTAAAGAAAACAGTATTATCCATCTCTACCACTACGCCAGCCATATTACCGCCAAACTTAATCTACTCAATGCCACACAAGCGGTGAGAAACGGTAATTATTTTGCAGAAATTATCTGTGATGCTGCACTGCATTTTGCTATTGGAGATAAATTGATTATCCGCAATGGCGATGATAGCCAAACAATTGCTGGCGGTGTGGTACTCGAAATTCATTCACCTAAACGGCATAAACGTAGCGATGCTCGTTTGGCTTATTTAAATCTATTATCACAAGCCGATCAATTATGTTCACGTCTTGCTCTTTATACACAACATCGAGCCATTGATTTATCGCAGTTACTCTGGCAAGAACAAATTTTCCTTGAAGATATCAACACATTAGGTTATCAACAACATAGCAAATGGTTATTTAATCACACATTTAAACAACAGGTTCAACAAAACATTATTGATAAATTAAGCGAATACCATCAACAACATAATGATCAACTGGGGGTAACAAAAGCACGTTTACATCGTATCGTTGCTTTAGATCAGCCTGAAGATCTTATTTATCATTTTATTGATGAATTACTCGCAGAACAAAAATTATCGCAAACACGCGGTTGGATCCATACACCTGAGCATCGTATTGAGTTTAATGACACTGAATTGCAAATTTGGGCAGAAATCAGACCGCTTTTTGAACGAACTAATCAAGCATTATGGGTACGAGATATCGCAAGTGAGCTTTCCATAGATGAAAATGAAATGCGTAACTTACTCTACAAAGCAGGAAAATTAGGTTATTTAGTCCCAATAGTCAAAGATCGCTTTTTACTGCACGAACAAATTAGCCAATTTGCTCAGCTTATTAAGCAGTTTATTCAACAAAATGGCGAGATTTCCGTTAATCAGCTCCGAGATGAAATTCAATATGGACGCAAATTAACAGTTCAACTGATTGAATACTTTGACCGTTCAGGCTTTTTAAGACGCAAAGGAAACGTCCATTTACTTCGAGATAAGGAGACTTATTAAGTCTCAGATTATTGACAAAGTCTTTTTTCATTCGGACGCCAGCGTGGCGTCCCTACAAGGAAA
>NZ_LEKM01000064.1 GCF_009761375.1 Ursidibacter arcticus
GTTTGTCATCAGTCTGAAACTTATTAAATCTTATTGTTTATTTAGGGTAAATACTCTTTTCACATTTACCCTATTTATTGAATAAAAAATACATAATAGACTATCTTTCTATTTTGCAATTCCCTATTTGAAGAGGTTTATATGAAAAAAGTATTAGTTTTAAAATCAAGCATTCTTGCAGAACATTCACAATCAAATCTATTAAGTGATTACTTCACACAACAGCTAAACGCAGAAATTACTACTCGTGATTTAGTTCAGCAACCATTACCTTATTTCACAGGCGATGCAGCAGCGGCAACTCGTGGTGAACCTGCGACCGAAGAACAGAAAAAATTATTAGCCCTATCAAATGAATTAGTGGCTGAAATTAAAAATACCGATGTTGTTGTGATCAATGCCCCAATGTACAACTTCAGCGTACCAGCACAATTGAAAAGCTACTTTGATTACATTGCCCGTTCAGGTGTGACTTTCCAATATACTGCTGAAGGCCCTGAAGGTTTAGTAAAAGGTAAAAAAGCCATTGTGATTTTAACCACAGGTGGTTTACATAAAGACAAACCAACTGACTTAGTTAAAGCCTATGTTCAAACTTTCCTAGGTTTTATCGGTATTACTGATGTTGAATTTGTGTATGCAGAAGCACTTGGTTTTGGTCCAGAAGCGGTTGAAAAAGCACAACAATCTGCAAAAGCAGAATTAGATCGCTTAGCAAAAGGATTATAAGCACAATATCTACAAAAAGGTGAAGGGGTTATGGGTAAATCAGCAACTAT
>NZ_LEKM01000065.1 GCF_009761375.1 Ursidibacter arcticus
TTTTGTCCATTACACCACTTTTTTGCGTAGTATAATGGAGTAAAATGGTTGCTAATAACATAAGGAAAATATTATTAGCAATCATTTTGTCCATTGCACCTTTTATTTTATCAAACCCCGTGCCGTAAAACTCCGTCCTTCAGGGCGGAGATATAAGGCACAAACGGCGTAGCCGTTTCAAAGCTAACTAATCGGGTGTTTGTTGTTGCTCAATGTATTGGCG
>NZ_LEKM01000066.1 GCF_009761375.1 Ursidibacter arcticus
CCCATTTTTGCTATTCCATTCTACTTCTGCGATTACAGCTGGGTAAAAATGTACGCTTTGTTGATATTGAGTGAGATGTTGAACCAAATCAAAGACTAAAGGAAGATGAGACACAATTAAGATATGCTTTGCACCTTCTTCATTTAGAAAAGAGAGATAATCCATCACATTATTGGGATCACCCGAAGGAGTAATTTCCTGCCACGTTTCGATAATATTTGCAAAACTTTGCATATATCCTACCGCTTGCATTCCTTGACAAAGATGTTCTACGGTTTGTTGGGTACGCAAATAGGGGCTGACAATAATCTTATCAAAAATAATTGATTGATCTAAAAGCCTTTTTCCTAACCATTGACCTTGCGTATATGCCATTGATTCGCCGTTTTCTGTCAATGTTCTTTGGCTATCCGATGGAGCATTGAAGCTAGCTTCCCCGTGTCGCATTACCCAAATCTTCATCATTCTTCCCCTTTTTATATTTAAACTAAAACGATTTAAGCGTATAATGCCCCCCGTTTTTTGTGGTTGCAAGCAATTTCTATTCTCTCGCAACGACTCTGAAAGATTTCAATTATTTTTAACTATTATCAATGGAGTAACTCAATAATGTCTCGTAAACTCAGAAGAACCAAAATTGTTTGTACAATGGGTCCTGCAACAGACCGTGGCAATACTTTAGAAAAAATTATTGCTGCTGGTGCAAATATGGTTCGTATGAACTTCTCTCACGGCATACCACAAGATCATATTGATCGTGCTGAAAAAGTGCGTGAAATTGCTAAACGCTTAGGCAAACACGTTGCTATTCTTGGTGACTTACAAGGCCCTAAAATTCGTGTATCAACGTTCAAAGAAGGGAAGATTTTCTTAAATATCGGTGATAAATTTACCCTTGATGCAGATTTACCAAAAGGTGAAGGTACACAAGAATCAGTAGGTTTAGATTATAAAAATCTACCAAATGATGTTGTACCTGGCGATATTCTTTTATTAGATGATGGTAATGTTCAATTAAAAGTGCTTTCTATTGATGGAGCAAAAGTCTTCACTGAAGTAACTGTTGGTGGCCCATTATCAAACAATAAAGGTATTAACAAATTAGGTGGTGGTTTATCTGCTCCAGCCTTAACAGAAAAAGATAAAGAAGATATTAAATTAGCCGCAAAAATTGGTGTTGATTATCTTGCTGTTTCTTTCCCACAATCAAGTGCAGACTTACACTACGCACGTCAATTAGCTCACGAAGCAGGTTTAGATACTAAAATTGTTGCGAAAGTAGAACGTGCTGAAACTGTGGCAACTGAAGAAGCGATGAATGACATCATCTTAGGTGCTGATGTGATTATGGTTGCTCGTGGTGACTTAGGTGTTGAGATCGGTGATGCAGCATTAGTTGGCGTTCAGAAAAAATTGATCCGCCGTTCACGTCGTTTAAATCGTGTTGTGATTACTGCAACGCAAATGATGGAATCAATGATCAAAAAACCAATGCCAACTCGTGCGGAAGTAATGGACGTTGCAAATGCGGTGTTAGATGGTACTGATGCAGTAATGCTTTCAGGCGAAACAGCAAATGGTGACTACCCTGTTGAAACAGTAAAATCAATGGCGGAAGTTTGCTTAGGTGCAGAAACAATGCCAAGT
>NZ_LEKM01000067.1 GCF_009761375.1 Ursidibacter arcticus
TATGGAAGATAAATTTAGTACCGTAGAAGAAGCGGTTGCGATGTCTGCAATGTACACCGCAAACCATATGGACGGCGTGAGTGCAATTATTGCTTTAACCCATTCAGGCGAAACAGCAAAATTGATGAGCCGTATCAGTTCAGGTTTACCAATTTATGCTCTCTCTCGTAATGAGAAAGCATTAAACCGTGCCGCACTTTATCGTGGTGTAACACCAGTATTCTACGATTTAGATAGCCGTACTATTGACGGTGCGAAAAAAGCATTAGCATTGTTAAAAGAGCAAGGTTATTTAATGACTGGCGATTTAGTTCTTCTTACTCACGGTGATGAATTAAAAGAAGGCGGTACAAACACCAGCCGTTTATTACGCGTTGAATAATTAGTCATCAATAAAAATCCACGCAAATGCGTGGATTTTTATCATCAGATTATTGACAAAGT
>NZ_LEKM01000068.1 GCF_009761375.1 Ursidibacter arcticus
GCAAGGTAAGTTCCATATACCCCCAAAGATTGAGTTCTTACTTTACCTGAACCGTATTCTCCATTGAAATCAATATGAGAACGGCTATTCCCCACAAAACCACCGATTCGGAAATTATCAGAAAGAGCAGTATCTACACCTAATTGAACCGTATGACTATCTTGTTCAAACCCTGATGAACGCGAATTATAGTCTGTTTCAGTTGATGCAAAACGGTTGCGTGAGTTGATATTACGAACCCATAGGTTGCCCTTTTCACCGTTTTTAATTTCACCCAAACGTTGATGTAACCCTTCCAAATTACTTTCAACTAGAGCTAGCTGAGCCTGACGTAATGAAACAAGAGCATTCGATTTTTCACTTAAAGCAACTTGTTCTGTTGGTGTAGCTGTTGGCACAACAACGGAATTAGGTTGCCCTGTTGGTGTG
>NZ_LEKM01000069.1 GCF_009761375.1 Ursidibacter arcticus
GGGTTGTTTGGCAATTCTTCTGGTGTGCCTGCAACTGTAGGTTCTGAGGTGTTACCTGCAAGATCTTCAGTCACCACGCTCACTGGGGTGTCATCTTGTGTGTTTTCGTTAGGAACGATGATGGTGTCTTTTCCTTCGACTTTAACATTCGGGTCGTTAGATTGGAGGTTGCCATCTTTATCACGAGTAACTTCAGCGGTTTTTTTGGTGCTGTCATTGTCGGTATATTCAACCGTCGCTTTTTCTACTTCTGGTTCGATGGTGAATTTTGCATTATCGTTATCTGGCACGAGTTCTGCCGCAGGTGGTGGCGTGAGGTCATTTGGATGCGACACTTCACCATTATTGCTTGGCACTGGTGTTTTTTCGCTTTCGCGTTTGTTCGGTGCTGTTGCGATTAAGGTGATTTGGCTGCTGTCAGTAATATCAGCACCATTTTCTTTCGCAATAAGTTTGAAATTACCTTCCTCATCCGCTTTAACTCTGCCAATTACGTTC
>NZ_LEKM01000070.1 GCF_009761375.1 Ursidibacter arcticus
TTTATCGCCTTGTGGACCTGGCTCACCGGTAGGAGTTGTTGTAGGAGCTGCTGGACTTGGCTCACTTGTAGGGGTTGTTGTGCTTGGCTCTCCTATCGGACCTGGTTGAGCTGTATTGTTAGCTCCATCTGCAGGTTGTGCTGGCTGAGTTGGCTCAGATGTATCTGACTCTGTCGGAATATCAAAACCCTCGTTGTATAGATGTAGCAAACCAGTACTTGGATCAAACTTATATAAAGAATCTAACTCAGCATCATAGCTATACCCATCAGCTATATATTTCTCATAGCTAGTCTTTTTATATTTTGACTTTCCTTCTACATAACCATCGCCTGAAGCATATACTGAGCAGCTAATACCTAATGCAAATAAAATTGCCACACTTAATTTAGATTTAGATTTATTAAACATTAATTGTTCCTTATTTATTATAATTATGGAGCCGACTATACAGAAGCTCTAATCGTTTAAATTAGT
>NZ_LEKM01000071.1 GCF_009761375.1 Ursidibacter arcticus
CTGATAAAGCCCCTTATACCACGGACGAACCACCTTTTGATATTCCTGAGAGTTGGGTGTGGGTGAGGTTGGAAGACATCACATCAAAAATTACAGATGGTTCTCATAATCCCCCACCCAATAATTTATCAGGAATTCCCATTTTAAGTGCGGCTAATATTTTTGATCATGAAATTAAATTCTCATCTGCATCACGATGGGTATCTATCGAACAATGGGAAATTGAGAATAAAAGAACAGAAATTCAGTTGAATGATATTTTGCTTACAATTGTTGGAACAATTGGTCGAACAGCTGTTGTAAAATCAAATGAAAAATTTGCCTTACAACGAAGTGTTGCCGTCCTGAAACCAATTCAAGTTTACTCTGAATATATTAGTTATGCTCTTCAATCAGCATTTTTATTAGATTTAATGGTATCAAACAGTAAAGGAACTGCACAAAAAGGTATTTATTTAAATACTCTGAAAGAATTAGAATTTCCTCTCCCCCCACTCAACGAACAACATCGTA
This sequence comes from Ursidibacter arcticus, assembly GCF_009761375.1. GTDB lineage: Bacteria > Pseudomonadota > Gammaproteobacteria > Enterobacterales > Pasteurellaceae > Ursidibacter > Ursidibacter arcticus. The sequence continues at coordinate 514 of NZ_LEKM01000071.1, forward strand.
TTGTGGCTAAAATTGAAGAACTATTGCCTTTTATTGAGCAATATGACAAGCGAGAGCAAGTCTTAACCGAGTTAAATAAAAACTTCCCCGAACAACTGAAAAAATCCATTTTACAAGCCGCAATTCAAGGGAAATTAACAGAGCAGTTACCCACTGATGAGCCAGCCAGCGAGCTACTAAAACGTATTAAAACGGAAAAAGAGCGGTTGATTTCGGCAGGAAAATTGAAAAAGCCTAGACTTCGTGATAATTCACAGAATGCGAAGTTTGATGTACCGTTTGATATTCCACAAGGGTGGGAGTGG
>NZ_LEKM01000072.1 GCF_009761375.1 Ursidibacter arcticus
GTTGTTACTGAAAATGCAACAATCAGAGACTTAAACGTAACCAATACGACTAAGACTAAAGATCTTGTTGTTACTGAAAATGCAACAATCAGAGACTTGAAGTGACTAACCATACTAAGTTAAATGAAGTAGAAGTTGCAGGTAATCTGACTGTTGGTAAAAATTTAGTGGTTGAAGGTGATCAGCACGTTAAAGGTAATTCAACTATTGATGGTAACCAGCACGTTAAAGGTGATCAAACTGTAGATGGCAATCAGCACGTTAAAGGTGACCAAACTGTAGATGGTAATCAACATATTAAAGGTGATCAAACTATAGACGGTAACCAGCACGTTAAAGGAAACTCTAGAGTTGATGGCGATTTAGTGGTTAATGGTAGAACCAGCATCAAGGGCGATCTTGATATGGAAGGACACCGCATTAAAAATGTAGGCAGAGCCGTTAAAGATACTGACGCTGTTAATCTAGGACAAGTTAAAGAAGTTGTTGGTAAAGTTGATAAACGCTTACGTGGTGGTATCGCAGGAGCAACCGCAGTGGCTAATATTCCGCAGGTAACTAGACCGGGTGCGAATGTAGTTGGCTTAGGTGTGGGTAACTATAATGGACAAAGTGCCGTTGCTGTGGGTTACTCAAAAATGAGCGATAATGGTAAGTTAATTATTAAATTCAGTGCTGGTGCGAATACAAGCAAAGACTTTAATGTCGGCGGTGGTATTGGCTACCAATGGTAGTGATTAATATGAGCTAGAGTGGGCGTTAGCCCTCTCTACGATATATAATTTAGGACGTATTGCATTTCATACGTCCTTTTTTCTTATATGCGGTGGTACGTTTAATGCTCGCTCCGTTTTACAAGCGGTGCGTTATGCTTCATTTTTTGCAAATCAAAGTGAAGAAATTACCGCTTATTTCTTGTAGAATAGCGATGTTTTTAATTTTATTTAAGGAAGAAAGATGGAATTTCCAATTTGCCCTGCTTGCAAGGGAGAAAATACTTATCACGACTCAATTCAATTCGTTTGCCCTGATTGTAGTAATGAATGGACTGGTGAGGAAGTTGAAAGCCACGATGAAGATCAACTAATCGTTAAAGATAGTAATGGCAATTTACTCGTAGATGGTGATGATGTGATTTTAATTAAAGATCTGAAATTAAAAGGTTCATCAGAAGTATTGAAAAAAGGCACAAAATATAAAGGTATTCGCCTTGTTGCTGGCGATCACAACGTAGATTGTGGAAAGCTATTACTTAAATCTGAATTTCTGAAAAAAGCGTAATGTTCAATATATGTAGGGGCAAATTATATTTGCCCCAGATTATTGGCAAAGTCTTTTT
>NZ_LEKM01000073.1 GCF_009761375.1 Ursidibacter arcticus
AGCCAAAGCACCACAAAAGCGGCAATCGGCGAAAACATTGACATCACACTCACAGACGACCCGAATGCAGAAACTACGCTGAAAAATCTCAATCGTGATACACAAAATGCGAATCAGAAGGTTACGAAACACGACCTCACAGAGGTAAGAGAAACCCAAGAGCTAGTTAAAGGGATAGGCGAAATTGCAGACAAGGCGATGCAGATTTACACCCATAACGAACGGGAGAAGATTGAACAAGCTAAACTGGCATTAGGCAAAGCGAAACAGCAAGCCAAAGAACGAGGTGTTCCGAACAGCGAGATGGAGAATGACCCACAGGTCAAACTTGCGACAAAAGTGCTTGTTGATAAACAGCAAGCCTACGACAAGGAATACGGTACAGGCAGTAA
>NZ_LEKM01000074.1 GCF_009761375.1 Ursidibacter arcticus
GAACAGGTAGTAACCCAGCTGATCCATCTACGACTGAAGAAACAACTGAACCAGGCACAGGTGTTACACCTCCAGGCTCATCTGGCTCTGGTTCTAATGGCGGCTATACCCCACCAAGACCTCAACAAGAAAAACCAACAGTAACTGCGAAGAAAGATGGTTCTGCTGAAATCGCTATTGATCCAAACGTTAAAAAATACGAAGTTACCTTTATTCCAGAAGGTAAAAAGAACCCTATTACAGCAACACTTGAAAAACAAGCTGACGGCTCATACAAATCTAGCCACCCTGAATACATTCCTGATGTTCCAGCGGGTAGCAACAAAGCTGTTATTCCTGGCGATAGCATCAAAGACAAATCACCCGTT
>NZ_LEKM01000075.1 GCF_009761375.1 Ursidibacter arcticus
AAAGTTGAACTAGCTGATGGTGTTGAAGGTTATGTTCGTGCTGCAGAAGCAACTCGTGACCGTGTTGAAGATATCACAGCAGTAATCAGCGTTGGTGATGAGCTTGAAGCTAAATATACTGGTGTTGACCGTAAAGCGCGCGTTGTTAATTTATCTGTTCGTGCAAAAGATGAAGCTGAAGAATCAGCTGCATTAGCACAAGTAAATAAACAAGAAGAAGCTATTCCAAATGCAATGGCTGAAGCGTTTAAAGCAGCTAAAGGCGAGTAATTAGCTCTCTTTATAAAGCGGATATGTTAAGCATATCCGCTTCCT
>NZ_LEKM01000076.1 GCF_009761375.1 Ursidibacter arcticus
TTAACCGCTAAAAATCCTAAATTACCAATTAAATCGGTTGAAGATAGCGTAAAAGAAATTTTAGAACAGATAATGCAAACCTTAGAACAAGGCGAGCGTATTGAAGTAAGAGGATTTGGTAGTTTTTCTCTACACTTTCGCCAATCTAGAACGGGAAGAAACCCGAAAACTGGGGAAAGTGTTAAATTATTATCTAAATATGTCCCACATTTTAAAGCTGGGAAAGATTTAAAAGAAAGAGTAGATCACCGTTAATTCTACT
>NZ_LEKM01000077.1 GCF_009761375.1 Ursidibacter arcticus
TTCATCACATCAAATAATAGTAATGGAGAACGTATGATAAAATATATTTTGGGATTGGTTATTACTCTTGCTATTATCATTGTTGCGGTCACTATTGGTGCAAATAATGACCAACTTATTACTTTCAATTATCTTATTGCCAAAAGTGAACTACGTTTATCAACGTTAGTCGCTGTTTTATTTGGTCTTGGTCTTTTATTAGGTTGGTTAATTACAGGCTTTTTCTACCTAAAATTAAAGTTACAAAATATGGCGTTAAATCGTCGTGTCAAACGTCAAGCACAACAAATTAATGAGTTAACCTTACCAAAGGCTGAGTAATGCTCGAATTATTATTTCTTCTGCTTCCTATTGCTGCTTTATATGGCTGGTATATGGGGCAGAGGAGTGCTAAGAAAGATCAAGACACTATCAATAATAAATTTTCTCGTGATTATGTCACAGGGTTAAATTTTCTATTATCTAATCAACAGGAAAAGGCTGTAGATCTTTTCCTTTCTATGCTTCAAAAACAAGAATCAGAAAACCAAATCACTACCGATTCGCAATTTGAAGCAGAATTGATGCTCGGAAACTTATTTCGTTCCAGAGGCGAGGTGGATAGAGCATTACGCATTCATCAAGCGTTAGAAAATAATGAAAATTATTCTTTCGAACAAAAATTACTTGCAAAGCAGCAACTTGCCAAAGATTTTATGAGTGCAGGTTTTTATGATCGGGCAGAAAATTATTATATTACGCTACTTGATGAACCTGAATTTGCAACACATTCTCTGACACAATTAACCACTATTTACCAAAAAACAAAGGAATGGAAAAAAGCGGTTAATGTCGCAGAGAAACTATTAAAAATATCTCCTAATACAGATAGAAAGCCGCTTGCCCATTTTTACTGTGAGTATGCTCAATCTATAAAAGAAAATAGTAAGTTATTTTTAGAATCCTTAAATAAAGCATTAGAATATTTGCCTAACTGTGCAAGAGCATCAATGTTATTGGGCGAGTTTTACTATCAGAAAGAACAATATCACATTGCTTTACAGCATTTAGAACACATCTTAGAACAAGATCCAAGCTATATTAGTGAAGTTCTTAAACAGATTAAGAACTGTTATAATGCTTTAAATCAATTAGAGCAATTTGAATTATTTTTAATTAGAGCTAATCAAATTAAGCATAATAGTAGTGTGGATTTAGCACTGGCAGAATTTATTGAACAAAAAGATGGGGCAGAGGCGGCACAGTCAAGTTTATACCAACAAGTGAGACAATACCCTAATATGATTACCTTTCACCGTTTTATCTATTATCAAATAAATGAAACAGAAAATGGTAGAGGGAAAGATAATTTGGTATTACTGCATAGTATGGTTGGGGACAGAATCCAAAAAGCTTTCCCATACCGATGCTTGAATTGTGGCTACCAAAGTTACCGTTTAAATTGGTATTGTCCATCTTGCCGTCAATGGGAAAGCATTAAACCCATTCAAAGTATTGATGAAGTCATTTAGTTATGAGGAAATTATGAATAGTAAAGTTATTGTTGCATTAGATTATGAAACAGAGCGTGAAGCACTTGCCTTCGTAGATCAAGTTGATCCATCACTTTGTCGTTTAAAAGTGGGCAAAGAGATGTTTACTACATTAGGGACAACATTTGTGAAACAACTACAAGAACGCAAATTTGATGTCTTTTTAGATCTTAAATATCACGATATCCCAAATACTGTGGCAAGAGCAGTTCGATCAGCAGCAGATCTTGGTGTTTGGATGGTAGATTTGCACGCGTCAGGTGGATTAAGAATGATGGAAACGGCCAAGCAGATTTTGGAACCTTATGGTAAAGATGCTCCATTATTGATTGGTGTTACTGTTCTTACCAGTATGGAAGATTTAGATTTATTGCAAATTGGTATCAATGCATCGCCAATGGAACAAGTTATCCGTTTAGCTCACTTATGCCAACGTGCAGGACTAGATGGCGTTGTTTGTTCTCCACAAGAAGTTGAAGTGTTAAGAACCCATTGTGGTAAAGATTTTAAATTGGTCACACCAGGTATTCGCCCAGAAGGCAGCGAATTCGGTGATCAACGTCGTGTAATGACACCCAAACAAGCAATTGAAACTGGTTCGGATTACCTTGTGATTGGCCGTCCAATTACTCAAGCACAAGATCCATTATCAGTATTAAAATCAATCAATAGTTCTATTGTATAAGCGGTTAGATTGGACGGAAATTTTAC
>NZ_LEKM01000078.1 GCF_009761375.1 Ursidibacter arcticus
TTCGGTATTATGTAGCAGTTGCACAAAATTGAAAAAACTCTCTCCCACTTGTGGGAGAGAGACAGCTCAAAAATGCGTTCAGCAGTTTTGAGCAGAGAGAGGGCAAACAAGCGGTAACTTTTCATCAACTTTTAACAGACATTCCACTTTTGCCCTCTCCCTGATTTGTCGTTCTAAACAAACGACAAACCTTTCCCTCTCCCGCAAGCGGGCGAGGGGAATGTGCAACTGCTACATAATACCGCAATTATTATTGTAAACCCTATTCCACTAATTATTAAGATTTAGCCATTTTCCCAATATATTTCGGTATAATGTGGCTAAATTTTGTTATTGAAAGAGATCTAAATGGCTACTATCGCACAAAACCCACTCGTTTTAGTGGACGGTTCGTCCTATCTTTATCGTGCCTTTCACGCATTTCCACCATTAACCAATAAACAAGGTGAGCCAACAGGGGCAATGTATGGCGTATTGAATATGTTAAAAAGTTTGATTGCACAGGTTGAACCTAGCCATATTGCCGTCGTGTTTGATGCGAAAGGGAAAACATTCCGTGATGAATTATTTGAGCAATATAAATCTCATCGCCCACCAATGCCTGATGAATTACGTTCTCAAATTCAACCTCTACACGCAATGATCAAAGCGTTAGGCATTCCTTTACTTTCGATTGAAGGCGTTGAAGCTGACGATGTTATCGGGACATTAGCGGTGCAAGCTGCTCAAGCAGGGAAGAATGTGCTAATTAGCACAGGCGATAAGGATATGGCACAACTGGTGAACGATCACATTATGTTGATCAACACAATGAACAATACGTTACTTGATAGAGATGGCGTTATTGAGAAATATGGTATTCCGCCAGAGTTAATTATTGATTACTTAGCCTTACTTGGCGATTCATCAGATAACATTCCGGGTGTAAAAGGGGTAGGTGAGAAAACTGCTATTGCTTTACTGCAAGGGATCGGCTCAATGCAATCAATCTATGCCAATTTAGATAAGGTTGCAGAACTCTCTTTTCGTGGTGCTAAAACCTTTGCACCGAAGTTAGCCGCAGAAAAAGAGACAGCCGATCTCTCATATCTACTGGCTACGATTAAAACTGATGTTCCCCTTGAGGTGACTCACGATCAATTACTCACACAGCCACAACAGCGAGATCAACTCGTGGAATTGTTTGGCCGTTATGAATTTAAGCGTTGGCTAAACGAAGTGATGGATAATACTAACCCTGTTACTCAAACAGCCCCTGAGAAAATACCGAATCAATATCAGGCAACACAGTTAGAGCAAGCGGTGAGTTTTGAACAGAAATTTGCAAAAATTGAGATTGATCGCACCGCTTATCAATGTGTCAAGACAGAAACGCAGTTTGCCCAATGGCTTGAAAAATTACAAAAAGCGAAAGTGATTGCAGTTGATACCGAAACCAATAGCGTAGATCCAATGTCAGCGGAATTAGTCGGGATCTCTTTTGGACTAGCCAATGGCGAGGCTTGTTACATTCCCCTTGCCCATAAAGGTATTAGCACGCCAGCACAAACTGATTTATTTGGTGATGAAAACCAACCAGAGCAGAGTGAGTACAAGTTATTATCTGAACAGCTTGATAAAAAACAGTGCCTTGCTCAGTTAAAACCTATTTTAGAAAACCCAACCATTCAAAAAGTTGGACAAAATATTAAATACGATTTAACTATTTTTGCACGCAATGGTATTGAACTACAAGGTATCGCATTCGATACAATGTTAGAATCCTACACCTTAAATAGTACAGGCAGACATAATATGGACGCACTTGCCGAGCGTTATTTAGGGCATCAAACTATTCCTTTTGAAGAGATTGCAGGTAAAGGCAAAAATCAGAAAACCTTTGATCTGATTTCATTAGAACAAGCCACAGAATATGCCGCTGAAGATGCGGATATTACAATGAAATTACATCAAGTGCTTAGTCAAGAACTGAGCAAAGAACCTGAATTACTGAAACTATTTGAACAGATTGAAATGCCATTAGTTACGGTATTATCTCGTGTTGAACGCAATGGCGTATTGATTGATCCCCAATTACTTCGCACACATTCTATTGAAATTGAACAACGTTTAGTCGAATTAGAACAACAAGTGCATACGGAGGCAGGCGAAATTTTCAATCTAGCTTCCACCAAACAATTACAAGAAATTCTGTTTACTAGGTTAGGCTTACCTGTATTGAAGAAGACCCCGAAAGGTGCACCGTCAACTAATGAAGAAGTGCTTGAAGAATTAGCACAAATGGGGCATCAAGTACCCGTATTATTGATGGAGCATCGTGGTTTAAGTAAATTGAAATCAACTTATACCGATAAGCTACCACAGATGATTAACGCCACCACAGGACGAGTACATACTTCTTATCATCAAGCGGTAACTGCAACAGGGCGACTTTCTTCTAGTGATCCGAATTTACAAAACATTCCTATCCGCAACGAACAAGGCAGACGTATTCGCCAAGCCTTTATTGCTCGAGAAGGCTATGTAATTTTAGCGGCAGACTACTCACAAATTGAGCTACGCATAATGGCTCATTTGGCAAAAGATGCCAATATGATTAAAGCCTTTGCGGAAGGGAAAGATATTCACCGATCCACCGCTGCGGAAATTTTTGATGTGCCATTAGAACAAGTCACAAGTGAACAACGCCGCAGTGCCAAAGCGATCAACTTCGGCTTGATCTATGGAATGAGCGATTTTGGTTTGTCTAACCAACTGGGTATCGGGCGAGCAGAAGCGAAAAAATATATGGAACGCTATTTCCAACGCTATCCTGCTGTACAGCAATTTATGATGGATATTCGTGAAAAAGCTGCTGAAAAAGGCTATGTCGAAACCTTATTTGGACGCCGTTTATATTTACCCGATATTCAATCAAGTAACCAAATTCGCCGTAAAGCTGCCGAACGTGTGGCGATCAATGCTCCAATGCAAGGAACCGCAGCAGATATTATCAAAGTAGCAATGATCGGTATTGATAATGCAATTCGAGATTGTGATGATATAAAAATGATTATGCAAGTACACGATGAACTTGTATTTGAAGTCAAAGCTGACAGAGTAGAGCATTACAGCCAACTTATTAAAACTGAAATGGAAAAAGCAATTGCCCTAGAAGTCCCACTAATCGCTGAAGTCGGTATCGGGAAAAACTGGGACGAGGCTCATTAAGTAATGTGCAACTCATTCCGTTAATTCAAGTAGGATGGGTTAAAGCCCATCCTACAATGACTTTGTCAATAAATTGACATACTGCGTGCGTTCATTTATTCGCTTGTCAATTCATCCGCAATCACATCAGCTTGCTCTAATACAAATTTTATTGCCTCATCGCATTTATCTGGTGGATATTTGAAAAGACGCAAGGTAATTCGTACCAAGTTACGCATTTTGGCACGCACCGCATCTTTATATTGCCAGTCGATTGTAGCGGATTTACGCAATTTATCCGTAATTTCTTTCGCTAGTTTTTTCAAGGCATCATCGCCTAATTGCTGTACCGCACTTTCATTGCGAGCTAACGCATCATAGAAGGCAATTTCGGCTGGGGATAAACCTAATTTTTCTCCCCGTTGCAAACGTTCAGTGAACTCCTTACTCATTTTCAGCAATTCATTTAACACTTCTATGATCGTTAAATTTTGGTTGTGATATTTGTTTAACGCCTCTTTTAAACGATCAGCAAAATCTTTTTGTACGGCTATATTACCTGCACCTTTTTCGTTAATTTGGCTTTTTAAATAACGCTCCATTGCTAAAAGCCAAAGGTCTTTGGTTTGGCTATTTTTAATTTTCTCTAAAAATTCGTCAGATAAAATATTGATATTCGGTTGATCTTGATTGAGTAAATCAAACAAGTTAATCGCACCGCTTGCATCTACTGCTTTATTTAATAGAGCGATCAACTGTAACTGGCGTTCATCATTTGAAGCGGTTGGATTTGGCTCACGTTTTGCAAGTATGGCTCGCACTGCATCATAAAAAGCAAGCTCTTTCTGATATTGCTGAATATCGCTATCTGCACCACATAAACTGAAGCCTTTTTTGGCTAAACGAACCGCTTTTAAAAACGCATTGCGTCTTGGGGTTTTATCTTGATCTTGTTTATCAGGATTTTGATGATCAAGTGCTAGAATATGGTTTGCTCCCAACATCACTTGTTGGAACAATGCCAGTTCATCTGCTATCTTCAATGCATCAAACAGCTTAAATGGTTTTTCATTGACTGGTGTCGCAAATTGCCCTCGAATAATATCAATATACTCTCGCATCTTTTCTTTGATTTTTTCGATATTCTGGGTCATTTGCCCTTTGCCATTAGCACGAGTGTATTGTTCCGTTGCATCTCGAAGTTCAGCAGTTAGCCCGACATAATCGACAATTAAACCGCCATTATCACGACTTTTATTACGGAATACACGATTTACCCTTGCAATCGCCTGCATTAGATTATGCCCTTTCATTGGCTTATCAATATACATCGTATTACAGCAAGGGGCATCAAAACCTGTCAGCCACATATCACGCACAATCACGACTTTTAGCGGATCATCAGGGTCTTTAAAACGGCGTTCTAACCGCTTTTTATCTTGAGCAGAGTAGATATGTTGTTGAATATCGGTAGGATCGCTCGCTGAACCCATCATCACAATTTTAATTGCCCCTTCATTGACATCATCACTATGCCATTCAGGGCGAAGTGCGGTAATTTTTTCATAGAGTTTCACACAAATTTGACGGCTCATTGCCACAATCATTGCTTTACCATCAATTAAAGCGGTGCGTTGTTCAAAATGTTTTACAAAATCTTCCGCTAAACGAGATAAACGCCCCTCCGTTCCCATCAATTTTTCACGCAAACGGAAGTTATAGCTACTTTCATCTTCATCATCAAATAAAGTTCCAGCTTCACGCACAACATCATCAAACTCGGCACTCTGTGCAATCGGAATTTGTCGAGCCTCATAAATAATCGGTACTGTCGCCCCATCTTCTACCGCATCGGTAATATCATAAATCGAGACATATTTACCGAAGACTTCCTGCGTATCCTTATCTTCAAGGCTAATTGGCGTACCTGTAAAACCGATAAAAGAGGCATTAGGCAACGCATCACGCAGATGTTTAGCGTAGCCGACCCGATATGTGCCTGTGCGATTTTCCTCATTCAGTTTCATACTTTGGCTAAAACCATATTGTGAGCGATGTGCTTCATCACTGATCACAATAATATTATGTCGCTCGTTTAATATCGGGTGGGCTTGCTCGCTCTCTTGTAAACCGAATTTCTGAATAGTCGTAAAAATGACACCGCCCGTTTCTCGTTTAGCCAGCTCTTCACGTAGAGCATCTCTACCATCGGCTTGGATAGGTTTCTGACGAATTAACGCTTTACCACCTGAAAAGGTCGCATAAAGCTGACCGTCCAAATCATTTCGGTCGGTAACGACCACAATAGTTGGGTTGCGTAATTCAGGTTGGGAGAGCAATTTGCCTGCATAAAATAACATCGACAACGACTTGCCCGAACCTTGCGTGTGCCACATTACCCCAATTTTGCCATTGCCTTGTTCACTTGCCGCCCACAGCGTGCAATCTACCGCTTCATTCACCCCATAAAATTGATGATAAGCGGCAATTTTTTTGACTAACCGACCGCTTGATGTCTGCTCAAACACAATAAAATTCTGGATATAATCCAACAAACTTGCAGGCTCAAGCAAACCACGCACTAAACCTTCTAATTCGTGTTCAAAATGAATACGTTGCTTATTTTTCTCATCTACCACACGCCAAGGCGTAAAACGCTCTAAATCCGCAGTGAGAGAGCCAACTTTTGCTAGTATGCCATCACTAATCACAAGGGCTTGATTGTAAACGAACAGATCGCCAATTTCTTGCTTATAAGTCTGTAACTGATTAAACGCTTGTGGCAAATCAGCATTCTCTTTTAACGGATTTTTTAGCTCCAACACCACCACAGGCAAACCATTGAGATAACAAATCACATCAGGGCGGCGGTTGCCTTTTTTACCCAAAATAGTTAGCTGATTTACCACATCAAAACGGTTATTTTCAGGCGTTTGGAAATCAATTAAGCGAGCAAACTCCACCTTCTGCTCATCATTTTCCCGATACTCAACTTGAACACCTTCACGCAAATAACGGTAGGCTTGCTGATTACGCTCTGTGAGGTCTGTAATATCTGTTTTGCATACCAATGCCACCACTTCGTCCACCGTTGCAGACGGCAACTGCGGATTTAACCGTTCCACCGCCTCACGCAGAACTGAACGAAAAATCACCTCGTCCGTCCGCAATCGCCAAGGGTTTTCCCCATCAGCATTGATTGTTGAACCGTGCGTATAATTCCAGCCCAATTCTTGCAAAAATTGCAAACTGGCTTGTTCAATCGTGTTTTCATTGATGAGCATTGTGTTTTTCCTTTCTGAATATAATCTTATTTTCTTCGTTAATTACCACTGCCAAATCTCCCCTAACCCCTCTTTAGCAAAGAGGGGTTAGGGGAGATTTGGCAGAAACAAAAACAGCGTGAGAGAATGTTTAGCCCTCCAATTACGCCTTAACCCACTACAATAACCTCGCCATCAAGTTGCAAAATTTTGTGGGAATGTTACCGCTTGTTATTTTTTCAATAATTTATCGAACAACATACTTACAATATTATTTGTTGTTTTTTCATCAATAAATTCTTTATCAGGCTTATCCAACACGCTTGCTGGATTTTTACCTAATTCTCTGATTGTTTCTTCAAATAACATTATATTAAGCATTTGCTTCTTCTCTTTAACTGTTTCAGGCATTTTATCAATCTGCTCTTGGAAATTGATAAATGAACTTGCTAATACTTCTTTATGTCTATATTCCTGCGAAAGTCTAAAATTTTCCTTTCTTAATCTAAACAAAAAGGTCAATAAAACGCCAAACAACATCAAAATAGAAAATCTTTTAATATAAAAGAATACAAGCTGATAACTTTCCAAATCAGAACCAATATTATTGCACATAACAATTCCAATAAGGAAAATTAAAGTAATAATTATCACCCAAATAAGGCAATTATTTAATTCCCCAAATTTGATTTCCTCATCTCTAAATTTTTTAGATATAGAATTAATAACTTCTAAGTTTCTTGCTTCCTTAATCTGATCCGATACAGACGAAATATTCTTTTGATAATCAGAGATCACATTAAGAAACAATGGAATAAAATACCCCCTAATACTTGTATGTAAACTCTCAGCATCAAGAAGCAATTCAGCTAGTCTTTCCTTATCATCACAAAGAAAAACGGTTGTTTCATCTATATTTGTCTGTTTTGAATACGATATAACTTTCTTTTGTAACTTCTCTATTAAATCATCAAAAAGAGAATATTCTTTATGATTGATAGGTATTTTATTCTTAGCCGCTACTGAAATAATATTATTGCATTGAGAAAGAATATAGCTTAAATCCTTACATTCTTGGGTTAATCTTTTAGGATCCAAATACTCACCACCATTGGCTTTAACACATTCTATGTCGTCAAATACCGAATCGAAATAACGATAATAGTAGTCACTCCACTTGCTATAAAACATTCTAAACCTCCCCACTCAATAACTTCGGCAATAACACATCCCTTGTTTTCATTAATAAATCACATTCTCTTAAATTTGATTTACGCAGTTCAAATAATGTAGAAAGATATTTATTATGTAAACTAAGTAAGTAAAAATCAGGTAATAAAACAGAAATTTGTTTTAAATGCGTAGGTCCAAAATTTCTTTGAACTGATCCTGATGCTCTAGCTTCTAATTCATATTGTAATTGATTACTTGCAAGACCTAATAAAAATGCTAATGTACTTTTATTTTTAATAGGTCTAAATCTAATTACACTTGTATTTAAAGATAATGGCAAATGCTCATTTCTTACTAAAGCAAATCTTCCTAATGTTCCAGATGTTGAAATAACAATATCATCTTCTTGTAACTGGAAATGTGCATATTTCCCAAATGCTTCTTCTTTTGTGATTTTATTTGCTGTTTCTAAAGAAAGATCACCATTTTTTATACAACGAATATTGATAAATTTAATTCCATCTTCTTCCTCTGTATATTGCCAATTTCTAATCCCTGGACCTTCAAGAAAATCAATTAATTCAGGCAAAGGCTTTTCCCCCCACCCCCTCGGCACGCCATCTTCCCCAAACCCACTCGGGAACGCCTCTGCGATTTCCCATAGTTGTTGGTATTGTTCAGGGTTTGTCGTTTGCAAGCGGTGTAATTCATCAGATGTTTTACCACTGATAGTTGCCATTGCCGATAGGGTGGCTTGTTCGGTGGTTTGTCCGTTTGCTAAGGCGTTGGCTTTGGCGTGAACGGGGTCGAAATCAATAAACCAGCTTTTAAAAATCGTTTGGGCGATTTGTTCTAGGGTTTGGTTGATTTGGGTGTTGAGTTGGATTTTTTTGTCTAGAGAATTTAATTGATAAACAATCTTTTCTCGTTCTTTTCTAGTTTTCCAATCAATAGAAATATCTTCAAGACCATATAAGGGTAATTTAGGTTGAACAGCTCCAACTGTATTCTTTTTTATCTCAGATTGCCCTGTTTCAGAAATTAAGAAATAGTAAAGATATTCTGCATCTATTTTGTCTAAGCCAGAAAGTTTTGCACAATTTTCTGTTTGTGAAGCATTGTTTAATTCTTCACTGATAATTGATACTAAACCAATAGTCCCTACAATAGAAACAATAACATCATTTGTATTAACAATATAATTTTTAATTTTATTGAAAATATGGTCAGGAACATACTCCAGCTCATTCAATATAATAAATTTTCCTTTCATGTCTCTTACTCTGATATAAGGATGAGAGTTAGGAACTGTTTGTAAATTTTCACCTTTGGGTAATCGTTTTCCCCCCTTAATTTTTACTATGTCTTTAAGTTTTAAAAAGTTACTCATACCCCAACCCTCCCAAATTCGCTTTAATCTTCGCTTCTAATTCTGCACTTTGTTTAAATTGTTCCTTCAATAAAGCGGTGAGTTCTTGCATTTTTTCTGCAAAAGGTACGCCGTCATCTTCTTGTTCTGCTGTGCCGACATATCGCCCTGGGGTGAGGACAAAATCGTTTTGGGCGATTTCATCTAGGGTAGCGGTGTAGCAAAATGCAGGGATATTTTGATACTCAGTCGATTTTTGCCAGTTGTGGTAGGTGTTGGCGACTTTGGCAATATCGTCTGCAGTGAAATCACGCAATACACGATCTTTCATATAGCCGAGTTGGCGTGCGTCAATAAATAGCACTTCGCCTTTACGAGCTTTGTTTTTATTTAAAACCCAGATACACGCAGGAATTTGGGTGTTGGTAAAAAGTTGGCTAGGTAGGGCAATCATCGCTTCGACAAGGTCGGCTTTTAGAATATTTTTGCGAATTTCCCCTTCGTTGTTGGTGTTGCTCGACATTGAACCGTTGGCAAGCAATAACGCCATTTTGCCCGTTGGCGAAAGGTGGTAAATCATATGTTGTAACCACGCAAAGTTGGCATTGCCTTCAGGCGGTATGCCATATTGCCAGCGTGGGTCGTTGGTAAGGCTTTCGTTCCACCAATCTTTCATATTGAATGGTGGGTTTGCCATTACAAAATCCATTTTTTTATCACGATGTTGTGGGTTGCTGAAGGTATCGGCGTTGCCTTTGCCAAAATCAAACTCAATGCCTCGAATTGCCATATTCATTGCGGCAAGTTTCCAAGTGGTTGGGTTAAATTCTTGCCCGAAAATGCTGACTTCGCTCACGTTGCCTTGATGTTCACGAATAAAGCGTTCCGTTTGTACAAAGAAACCACCCGAGCCCATTGCTGGGTCGTAAATGCGTCCTTTGTAGGGTTCAAGCATTTCGATAATCAGCGTTACAATGGATTTTGGCGTGAAATATTGTCCGCCTTTTTTGCCTTCCGCAAGGGCAAATTGCCCGAGAAAGTATTCATAAACGTGCCCGAGAATGTCTTTCGCCGCTAATGAAATTGGTTTTCCGTCAAGGGTTGGGCGGGTAAAATTGGTATCAGAAAAGAGATCGATTAAGCCCAATAAAATGCTTTCATCAACTTTATAAGGGCTAATGCGTTGGATTACGTTTTTGAGCTTCGGGTTGTCTTGTTCGATAGCGTCAAAAGCGTCATCAATGAGATTGGCGATGCCTTTAAAGGTTTTATCGCCCCAAATTTTGTCGCCAATATTTGCACGAGCAACCACTTTGATTTCGTCCCAACGAGCTTGTGGTGGCACCCAGAAGATGTTGTCTTGGGTGTAGTTATCACGTTCTTCAAGTTCAGCCTTGAGAATATCGGCAAGATCGTTTTCGTTGTAAGCAGTGGGATCAAGATAAAAATCGGAGTTTGGATCGGTGTAACGCTGTTTGATGGTTTCTTGCTGTGCGGAGAAACTGTCAGAGATGTATTTTAAGAAGATGAAACCGAGAACGATGTGTTTGTAATTGGCAGCATCAAGTTGTTGGCGAAGTCTATCGGCGGCTTTCCAAAGGTCTGCATCAAGTTTATTAAGAAAGGCTTGCTGTTGTTGAGTGGCTAAATTTTCAGCCAGATGTGCTGTGCTGTGCTGTGCTGTGCTGTGCTGTGCTGTGCTGTGCTGTGCTGTGCATTATACTATAATCCCCTAATAAAATATATGGAGATATAGCATAGAAGTTAATGGTTAATAATTCAATCTATTATTTTCTGTTTGGGTATTATATTTTAGGCAGATGCACAAAGTGCGGTTGGGTTGTGGGAAAAGTTGTTTCATTACGGACACACTGTGTGTTTCCCAGATTATTGACAAAGTCTTTTTTCATTCGGACGCCAGCGTGGCGTCCCTACAAGAAAAGTTATAACCAATTGAAAAATAACAGATTTTATTTTGT
>NZ_LEKM01000079.1 GCF_009761375.1 Ursidibacter arcticus
GGTTTGTCATCAGTCTGAATATTCTTTACTTTTACCCATTCTTTAGTTTAATTTACGATGGCATCTTAAATTGAACTGAAAAATAGAATGCTTTATGCTCGTCAAATGCAACCACTGTTGCGGCATATTGAAGGAAATTATCAATATGTCTCTTTGATGACCTTGTTCTACTTACTCAGGCTCGTAATGATCCTACTTTATCCGCAGCCACTATGGTTGGTAGAAGATTTAATTGCATTACCTATTTCAATGATTTAACGTTGTGTTGGATTAACTAAACTCGTAGAAAAATGGCTAAATTAACAATCAATGATATTGCTCGCTTAAGTGGGGTTGGGAAATCGACCGTTTCTCGCGTGTTAAATAATGACCCTAAAGTGCGTGAAGAAACAAGGCAGAGAGTTGAACAAATTATTCAGCAATATGGCTTTCAACCGTCTAAATCAGCGAGAGCAATGCGAGGTGTCGGTTCTCGTACCATTGGGATCATTGTTACTCGCTTGACATCAAGTGCAGAAAATCAAGCATTATCTAGCATTTTGCCATTGCTTTATGCTGCACAATGCGAACCGATTATTGTTGAAAGCCAGTTTAAACCGCAGTTAGTTCAGGAACATTTGGATTTCTTCCAGAAACGGGGTGTTGATGGGGTGATTTTGTTCGCCTTTACGGAATTAGAAGAGCAAACACTGCTTGCGTGGCAGCGTAAAATGGTGGTTATTGCGAAGGATTATCCAAGTCTTTCTTCTGTCTATTATCACGATCATAAAGCAGTGACGTTGTTAATGGATTATCTCTATCAGCAAGGGCATCGCACTATTCACTATCTTGGCGTAAAAGATAATGACCGTACAACAGGCTACATTCGCCATCAAGCTTATTTAGAATTTTGTCAAAAATATCAATTGGTTGCCCATTCTATTCAAGGGGAGCTTGGTTATGATTGGGCATATCATAATGCACAAGCGGTGATTTCAGCACAAACCTCAGCAATTATTTGTGCCACAGATACTCAAGCAATCGGTGTAGTGAAGTATTTACAAGAGAAACCGCATCAACATATTCAAGTCTGTGGCGTAGGTAACAATCCGTTGTTGCACTTTTTATTTCCAAGTGTGATCAGTGTCGATCTTGGTTTCTCAAAAATTGGGAATATAGTAGTAGAACAGCTGTTTGCCGTATTAGATGGAATGCCGATTAAGCATATTATGGTGGAATGTGAGCTGGTATAAAATTGAAAAGATCCGACCGCTTATAAGCGGTCCAGATTATTGACAAAGTCTTTTTTCATTCGGACGCCAGCGTGGCGTCCCTACAAGGAAAGTTATAACTAATTGAAAAATAACAGATTTTATTTTGTTGTGTAGGGACGCCACGCTGGCGTCCGTTAATTGGATACAACAAATTGGGGTTTGTCA
>NZ_LEKM01000080.1 GCF_009761375.1 Ursidibacter arcticus
GAAAAGAACGAGGCTAGAGATAGCTAAGAGATAAGATAGATAAAACAGGATTTTCCTGATGGCCGTAGTGCTGTGGACCCACCTGACTCCATACCGAACTCAGAAGTG
Organism: Ursidibacter arcticus; assembly: GCF_009761375.1. Taxonomy (GTDB): domain Bacteria; phylum Pseudomonadota; class Gammaproteobacteria; order Enterobacterales; family Pasteurellaceae; genus Ursidibacter; species Ursidibacter arcticus. The sequence goes on from NZ_LEKM01000080.1 coordinate 109, forward strand.
AAACGCAGTAACGCCGATGGTAGTGTGGTGATTCGCCATGTGAGAGTAGGGCACCATCAGGGTATTATAGAAGAGGAAACCGCAAGTTAGAGATAGCTTGCGGTTTTTTGC
>NZ_LEKM01000081.1 GCF_009761375.1 Ursidibacter arcticus
TTACTGCCTGTACCGTATTCTTTGTCGTAATCTGCCTGTAAGCGGTTCAATTCTTCGGTTAATTTACCAATCTCTTGTTCACTGGCTTTTTGTGCTTTAGCTTTTCCCAATTCCAGTTTGGCTTGTTCAATCTTCTCCCGTTCGTTATGGGTGTAAATCTGCATCGCTTTGTCTGCGATTTCGCCTATCCCTTTAACTAGCTCTTGGGTTTCTCTTACCTCTGTGAGGTCGTGTTTCGTAACCTTCTGATTCGCATTTTGTGTATCACGATTGAGATTTTTCAGCGTAGTTTCTGCACTCGGGTCGTCTGTGAGTGTGATGTCAATGTTTTCGCCGATTGCTGCTTTTGTGGTGCTTTGGCT
>NZ_LEKM01000082.1 GCF_009761375.1 Ursidibacter arcticus
GAGATGAGTGATAATAAAATTACAGGTTTAGCTGAAGGTGTTGATGGTAAAGATGCGGTAAATGTTAATCAGTTGAAAGAATCTGGCTGGAAACTGAAAATTAACGATGAAGAAGATACAGCCGCTGAAAAAGTGAATCCTGATGAAGTAGTGACATTTAAACAGGGTGACAATATAGTTATCACTCGTGAAGGACAAAACGTTACAGTTGCGACTTCTCAAACCCCAACCTTCACTAACCTCACTACAACAGAAGGTGCGAATATTGGTGGCAAGCTAGATGTGACTGGTCCAGCGACATTCAAAGATAGCGTAACTGCTGAAAAAGGTGCAACCATTAAAGGTGGCGACCTAGTGATGAGCGATAACAAAATCACAGGTCTAAAAGCAGGTACAGACAAAACCGATGCGGTTAATGTTGAACAGCTAGATAAAGTTAAAGAAATTGCTGAAAAAGGCTGGAATGTTACCATTGCTAAAGTGGAAGGTGGAGAAGCTGAAAGTGCTACTGATACCAAAGTTGCCCCTGGTGATAAAGTAACTCATATTGCAGGTAAAAACATCAAGCTGGTACAAAATGGTGCGAATATTACTGTTTCAACTACTGACAAAGTAAACTTCAGCGAAGTAACGGCAGACAAAACCAACGC
>NZ_LEKM01000083.1 GCF_009761375.1 Ursidibacter arcticus
CATTCTAAACCTTGTCAATGCAACTACGCAAAGCCTTTAAGTTCGAGATAATGCCAAATGGCGAGCAAATCCGCAGAATTAAACAGTTCTGTGGCTGTTCTCGTTTTGTGTTCAATCGGGCGTTGGCTTGGCAAAATGAGCAGTATGAGCAAAACAATACTTTCAAATTCAGCTACACCAAAATCGCTAATCTGCTTCCAGAATGGAAAAAAGAGTTTGTTTGGTTAAAGGATTGCCACTCTCAAGTGCTTCAACAGTCTTTGAAAGACTTAGAAAGTGCGTTTAAAAACTTCTTTCAAAAACGAGCAGATTTCCCTAAATTCAAGAAAAAAGGCTTGAAAGAGAGCTTTCGTTTTCCGCAAGGTTGTAAACTTGAACAACAAAATAAC
>NZ_LEKM01000084.1 GCF_009761375.1 Ursidibacter arcticus
GGTACAATTGACGTGAATGCAACGAACAGTTTCACGAATACTGAAACAGGTAACTTGATAGCTAAAGAAAATGTGACTGTTACTGCACCAATTGTTAATAACAATGGTAATGCTGCATCAAAAGATGGCTATATCTGTATCAATGGTAACTGTGTTAAGCCTGCCCAAGATAAGGGAGAAAAAGCACCAATGCTACCACCGTCACAACCGTCGATTCCAGAAATGAAGGAAATGAAGGATGAG
>NZ_LEKM01000085.1 GCF_009761375.1 Ursidibacter arcticus
TTCAAGTCTTTGATTGTTGCATTACCAGTAACATTCAACTCTTTGGTTTCTACCGCTTCAAATTTTGGTTTTTCAGCAAATTCAATGGTGATATTGCCTGTACCGTCAGCTTGGGTTCTCACATTATTGCTGCTGTAGTTACCTTGAGTAACATTACCACCAACAATGTTGAGCTGTGTACCCAATTTAGTAGTAATAACAGTACCATTGTTACCCATAAATTTGATACCGCCATCAACCAATTCTTTAACCTTGGTATGAACAGCTCCACCAGTTACCGCTTGAGTATTACCTTCTTTAATCTCACCACTGGTGATGTTGTTGATGGTATTACCACCCATATCAATCTTGGTGCCATTGGTAACGTTGAACGTTTTACCTTCACCGCCGATAGTGGTGTTACCAAGGGTAGAGTTTCCAGTTACCTCAAGATCTTTAGTCTTGGTC
>NZ_LEKM01000086.1 GCF_009761375.1 Ursidibacter arcticus
AGCTAGATGATTCACTGAAAGCCACAACTGAAGGTGTAAGAGAAGATATTGGTAGACTAGAAGAGACCAAATTGGAATTAGATGGTTTAGCAAGTATCATCTCAGACGCAGCGGTATGTTCAGTAGAATTACCTGCAGGAGTGTCAAGAGCAAATCAAGAAATTGTACGCTCTTGTGAAGGCATCAATAGTAAATCTTCTCGTCAATACAAACGTTTTGAAGAAGAGAATAAGCAGTAATGTTTGATAGTGCGAGGGGGCATAGTTCCCCCTTGCATTAGCGAAAAAGGAAACACAATGAAAAAGAAACAGTTTAAATTAAACCAGTTGATGGTGTTGTTAGGTGTGTCGTTAGCAGGTGTTGCATCAGCGGAAACGTTGATAGATGTAAAAAGTTTCCAACTTGTTGGAGATATTGCAACCTTAAGTGAGCCAAATCAACTTGCGATTGCAGAAGTATTGCACCCCTATCAAGGTAAAAACCAAAGTTTAACAAACTTAAAGAAAGCACAAGGTGAATTAGAAGCGGTATTAAATCGCTTAAATTTAGGTCGTTATACAGTGGTGTTACCAGAGCAAGAAATTATCGATGGTAACGTCTATTTACAATTAGTATTAGGCGGACGTGGTAATGAGGTGTTCTATAAAGGTGGAAAAGGTTACGAAAAAGAGAATATCGAACGTAGCTTACCGTCTTTAAAAGCAGGCAAAACTTACGAAGATGGTCGTCAGTGGTTTGATAAACGTGAGTTAAATATGGCGTTAGAAAACCCACTAAAATTAACTCGTGTTCACTA
>NZ_LEKM01000087.1 GCF_009761375.1 Ursidibacter arcticus
GATCTTGATCCGGCAAATAATGCGTCAGCATTAACCGTATCAGGTTATGCTCCATTTGGTAAAACGCGTAGCTATATAGCAGTAGATAACTACGGTAGTAAAGAGTTTGATTATGCTCGTTTAACTTTAGGTCATATCAATGCAAACTTAACAGGCAGAGATGATGTGTTAAGCGTAAGTGGCTTAACTAACTTCCACGAGCCTAAAAAATCTTATGCGTTAGGCGTAAATTATAACTTACCACTTTATGAACAACAC
>NZ_LEKM01000088.1 GCF_009761375.1 Ursidibacter arcticus
AAAGCGTAGGTGGTTATGTTGGTTTTAGTAATTTAGATTCAACAGAAGATGCTGATGGTTTACCAGAAGGATTATCTCGCAGAATTGCTAAAGGTAAAAGTGTAACAGCTGGCTTTAAATGGAGCTATTACTTACCAGAATTTGGTTTAGGTGTGAAAGATCAGTTTAAAGTGAATGCAGGTTATCAATATCGTCATTTCCAACAAAAAGTTGGGATTGATGCAGCAAGTAACCAGCTCCAAGTGAGTAATCATTCTAAATATAGTTTAGCAGGTGGTTATATTGGCTTATCTGGTGAAATCCAACCTACAGCAAGTGGTAAATTTAGTTTTGATGTTGCACAACACTATTACTCAAAAAATTTCCCAGGTTCAAGCCGAGTGGAGAAAGTTGCAGAGTTTGAAGAAAAAGCGAAAAGCTATACTTTAACTCGTTATAGTGTGGGTTATAGCCAAGACTTCGCACAGGGTTGGAATATTGATACACAATTAAGAGGTCAATATACAAAGAGCAACTTAGCAAGCATAGACCAAGATTCAGTAACTGGCGTATATAATGTGCGTGGTTACCGTTATACTGGTTTAAGCGGAGATAAAACATTCGTTTGGAAAACAGAGTTAAGCACACCGAGATATACAAATGCGAATATCAGTGGTTATGCTTTCTATGATTGGGGTAAAGTTAGCTACAATAATAAATTGTCACAAAGCGAAGTACTATCAAGTGCTGGTTTAGGTGTAAAAGCGAGAATGGGCTTAGACTTTGATGTATTTGTAGCAAGACGTTTACATAACCACGAGTTAGATCAACGTCATAACGGCAAACGTAGCGACAGAACCTCTGTTTGGGTAAAAGCCTCTTATTTATTCTAATGGATAGATAGTGTGTAAATAATGATAGGCGAGCGTAATGCTTGCCTATTTTTTTTGTCCATTCACAAAACTTTTCGGTATTATGTAGCAGT
>NZ_LEKM01000089.1 GCF_009761375.1 Ursidibacter arcticus
TATTTTGTCCATTACACCCATCATTTTCTATGTCCTACCAACTATAACGATAAACCGCTTGCACTTTATAAGGCTGATCTAACCGCTTACCATTGGTTAAAGAGCCTTCCAAACTCACACGATGATTCCCCAAAGATGCACTCATACCAAGTAGAGTTTGAATTCTGCCTTTACTTTCTGCGACATCAAATGAGTATTGATTTACACGAACATTATGGCGATTCGTTTGTGTCGTAATCGCATTGATTTCTGTATAT
>NZ_LEKM01000090.1 GCF_009761375.1 Ursidibacter arcticus
CTCCCGCTCTCGCTGTCATTGCAGAAATACGATCTTCATCATCAAGACCTGATACCGTTGTCCAAGCAGCTTGAAGTTGTGGAGTAATCAACCAACCTTGTCCAAGTTGGTGAATACGCCCAATTTCACTTGAAAGTGTATAAGCATTATATTTTCTATTTCCAGTATTCGTAGCATTCGCTTTTACATACTCATATTTTGCTATATTATCCAAATAGAAACCATTGTCAG
>NZ_LEKM01000091.1 GCF_009761375.1 Ursidibacter arcticus
AACGGGTGATTTGTCTTTGAGGCTATCGCCAGGAATAACAGCTTTGTTGCTACCCGCTGGAACATCTGGAATGTATTCAGGGTGGCTAGATTTGTATGAGCCGTCAGCTTGTTTTTCAAGTGTTGCTGTAATAGGGTTCTTTTTACCTTCTGGAATAAAGGTAACTTCGTATTTTTTAACGTTTGGATCAATAGCGATTTCAACAGAACCATCTTTCTTCGCGGTTACTGTTGGTTTTTCTTGTTGAGGTCTTGGTGGGGTATAGCCGCCATTAGAACCAGAGCCAGATGAGCCTGGAGGTGTAACACCTGTGCCTGGTTCAGTTGTTTCTTCAGTCGTAGATGGATGAGCTGGGTTACTACCTGTTC
>NZ_LEKM01000092.1 GCF_009761375.1 Ursidibacter arcticus
TAACTCTGCCAATTACGTTCTCTTTGTGATCTTTCGCCACAATTTCAGCTTTAGGCTCTGCTTTACCTGTAATGGTAAATTCTTCAGGGTTTCTATCCGCTTGTTTATCGGTGTCTACTGCTTTAACAGTGAGTTCTTTTGGCGGTTCACTTGGATCTAAAATTGGATCAACCGGGGTTTTCGCTGATTCTGCAGTATGCCCAACAATGTCTTCAGCCTTAACAGTAACATCGCTTGCCCCTTTTGGTAATTTATCTCTTGGAATAGATAACGTCTCTTCACCTTTCGCTAAAGTAGGGAACGTTGGATCGTTAGGTGTGTAGCTGCCATCTGGCTGTTTGGTGTAAACCACTTCTTTGGTTGCTTCACCTTCAGCTTTAGGGTCGATAGTCACTGTGAATGTTTCGGTATCTTTCGGATCAATTGTCACTTTCACTTCATTTGGTGTAGCCACAACTGTTGGTGTTTGAATACCTTTGTCATTCGGGTGTCTTTCTTGAAGTTGCTCTTTTGTTAGTCCATCGGTGTCCGCTAAACTTGGTAACTCTGCTGTTGCAGGGGCACTTGGATCTTTGCCTGGAGCTTGTACCGTTGCTTTAACTTCTTTCGGAATTGGGTTGTCTTTGTTAAGTGGGACTTCTAATTCCGCTTTACCGTCTTCTTTAATATGTTCTGGCGTTAAAACGATTTTCGCAATTTCATTGCCTTTTTCATCTGTCAGTGCAACCGTTGAACCCGGTTTTACATCATCCCCTTTTAAGGTGACTTTGATTTTTTCTGGTGTTTTGTCTG
>NZ_LEKM01000093.1 GCF_009761375.1 Ursidibacter arcticus
GTTAATTTGCTATAGAAAAAAACCAGTATTTAGAGAAAAAGGAACTTGCTATACTAACAAATGAGTGTGCAGATAAAAAGACGGCACAGGTACACTCAACCTACTACATAGCATATTACATAACTACGCTCATAATATTAATGCCGACCAAATTATCAGTGCACATAATAACCTTCAACCTTTTATTATTGCAATTTGGAATAAATTTCACTGGCCAAACGCAAACTAGGGTTATATAATGGCACTATGGTTATCATAAGAGGCCTTTACTATGCGTTATACACCGCTTCGTTATCCAGGGGGAAAATCTAAATTTACTCCAACTATTAAAGCAATTATTGAAAAAAATAACCTTAATGGTCATTACGTAGAGCCCTACGCAGGTGGAGCTGGTGTCGCATTGGATTTGCTCTTTAGTGGCTATTGTACTGATATTCACATCAATGATTTAGACTTGGCCATTTATTATTTTTGGAAGTCAATCACTGAACAGCCAGAAGATTTTATTCGCCTGATCAATAACACAGAAGTCACTATTGAAGAATGGCATAAACAAAAATCGATACTCAAGGAAAAAGAAAATATTTCTCCGTCCCTACATAACAAAATAAAATCTGTTATTTTTCAATTGGTTATAACTTTTCTTGTAGGGACGCCACGCTGGCGTCCGAATGAAAAAAGACTTTGTCAATAATCTGACCCTCCGAAGAAGGTTCAATTATGTGCGTACAGCTTGTTTTACTTCAAGATTCAAATCTAATGCTTTCATCACCTTAAAAACGGTAGAAAATGTCGGATTACCCTTGCCAGAAAAGGCTTTGTATAATCCCTCTCGACTTACGCCCACCTCTCTCGCCAACTGGCTCATATTACGCGCTTTAGCAATATCCCCTAATGCAGAAAGAATTAAGTCCACATCATCTTCTTTTAGCACTTCATTTAAATAAAGCTGAATTTCTTCCTCATTTCTTAAATGTTCTGCCATATCAAAATCTTGTAGTTCAACCATATTACACTCCTAACTCTTTTGCTAAGGCTTTTGCCTTCTTAATATCATTTTCTTGTGTCGATTTATCGCCAGCACAGAGCAAAATGACAATCACACCGTTCTGATTTTTCAAATAAACTCGATAGCCTTTGCCTTCCGTAATACGCAATTCAGAAATACCTTCCCCTACTGGTTTTACATCACCAAAATTACCTAGCTGTAATCGCTTAATTCGAGTTTGAATTTTTGCTCTTGCCCGCAAGTCTTTTAAATCATCAAGCCATTGCTTGAAAATTGTCGTAGATTTGATTTGAATCATCCTCTCCTCCTTGCATAGCATTATATCAAATATAGATTGAACTGTGAAATATAATTCACACTTATTTATAAATTCACAAAAGCCGCCATTCAATAGATTAAAAAAACAATCAATTAAACACTTTTCATAAAATTTTATTTCCTTGAAAAACAATACCTTAACAAAAAATACCGCAAATAATTATATTTATAATGACTTGCGGTATTTGTATAAATTAAAACCGCAGGTAATGTACACCCATCAAAACGCAGTACAGAAAACTGCAGTGTTCTTTAACAAATTAACAGACATATTCACAAACAAGCTCAAACGCACTGCAAAAGGATGTTGAAGAGGCAGAATCAACCATTGCAGAAAGCGGCTTATAGGTAAGTTGTGAAACTCCCTAAGCTATTCGGGCTGAAACAAGAGACTACGGTAGCTGTGGCGAGCTTGTTAGTGAATATGGAAAGTAGGCGTGATTGAAAGCAGATGCACACCACATCGAAGCGGATCGACCTACTTTAACTTGACCGCAACGGTTCGCCTTGTATTTGGCACTACTTTGTAAGGCGTGATGTTCGATTCATCAGACGGTCGCTATTCAAAACCACATTTGAATTAACACATCAAATTTGAGCGAGATTTGTTCTCCATTTATCTCAATCAAAAGCGAAAGAGCGTTTAAGTGTGGTTCTGAATGGCATAAAAGAACCTTAATTGTCGTGAAAGGCTAAACTCGACACAGACATAGCGATACTCCGTTTTGCCCCTGTAACAAGGGGCTTTTTTAGGATGATGTCGCCAACATACTTTCTATTCCTTGATGAAGTAAGACGCAACAAGGCGAGTTTTGCGGTTCTCGTCAAAAACCGCATTGACACCACCCTTTATTTCCTAACAGGCAGATAGATTTGCTTCTTCCATTTTTTAGGTGAATTTGGTGAAGAACAATGTAATTGAATAGTGTAAAAGTCGCCTTTAAAATCACTTAAATCAACATATAGCAAATTAACCCCAAACACCCTCCACCTTATAATATAATTCATCTATGGCATATTCAATTGAACTAAAACAAAAAGCTCTAGATTACCTAGATAAATGTGGCAACATCACTCAAGTTGCCACAGCTTTTGGTGTGGATAGAAGCACCATTCGTGCTTGGGTTAAAAAACAACAATCAGGCAATCTTGCTTGCTCTAGTGGAGGTTATCGCTACTCAAAAATAGACAAGCAAAAACTACTTCAACCGATACAAGAAAAACCTGATGCTCACTCTTATGAGATTGCACAAGAATTTGGCTGTAGCTCTGTTGCTGTCTTTAAAGCCTTAAAGAAGATGAACATTACTCTTAAAAAAGACGACCAATTACAAAGAACAAGACATAAACAAAGTTAAAGACTTTAAAGCTAAGCGCAACCAATTACTTGATAACAACCACTATCAACTGGTTTATCTAGACGAAACAGGATTTGATACTTATCTACATCGAACCCATACAAGAAGTTTAAAAGGTCAAAAGGTGTTTGATAAGATATCGGGTAAACGCTATCAAAGAATATCCCGCAGCACAAATGGGTAATCG
>NZ_LEKM01000094.1 GCF_009761375.1 Ursidibacter arcticus
CAACGGCTATTGGTGCTTCACTGTTGTTATTTGGATTTTTCGGATCTTTTGCCTTCACCACTAATGTGCTGTCTTTGGTGATGTCGATTGGCTCGTCATTTCCATTAACTTTGTCTTTGTCATTAAATTCAACTTCAAAGTTGCCTTTATCGTCTGTTTTGCCTTTACCAACAACTACGCCATCCACAGTCACTTCAATTTCAGTACCTGCTGGTGCGTCTGGTACATTGCCTGTTAAGACAAAGTGATCTGGGTTTGGCTCTGTGCGGTCGTCTGCTCCACCTTGGCGGGTGTCTGTCGCGTCTAATTTAAGATCTTTTGGTGGGTTGAGTTTGTCCTCAGGGTTGTTTGGCAATTCTTC
>NZ_LEKM01000095.1 GCF_009761375.1 Ursidibacter arcticus
AACGGCTATTGGTGCTTCATCACTGTTGTTATTTGGATTTTTCGGATCTTTCGCCTTCACCACTAATGTGCTGCCTTTGGTGATGTCGATTGGATCGCCATTTCCATTAACTTTGTCTTTGTCATTAAATTCAACTTCAAAGTTGCCTTTATCGTCTGTTTTACCTTTACCAACAACTACGCCATCAACAGTCACTTCAATTTCAGTACCTGCTGGTGCGTCTGGTACATTGCCTGTTAAGACAAAGTGATCTGGGTTTGGCTCTGTGCGGTCGTCTGCTCCACCTTGACGGGTGTCTGTCGCTTCTAATTTAAGATCTTTTGGTGGGTTGAGTTTGTCCTCTGGGTTGTTTGGCAATTCTTC
>NZ_LEKM01000096.1 GCF_009761375.1 Ursidibacter arcticus
AAATAAGGAAAACACTATGTTTTATAATTCTGTAAGCAAGCAAGCAAGCAAGCAAGCAAGCAAGCAAGCAAGCAAGCAAGCAAGCAAGCAAAATTTAACTATTCTTTAATTGCGTTGGCAATTTTTTCTTTTTCTCAATTGAGTTCTGCTCAAGAAGCCACTTCTAACAATTATCAACCTGCTACGGCTAAACCTATTATTAATGAACCAG
>NZ_LEKM01000097.1 GCF_009761375.1 Ursidibacter arcticus
GTGGGCTTCAGCCCACCCTAAAAGTGTTACGTTTTTTAATATTACAATAACCAACAAGGCTCAAAATGATCAAAGGTATTCTCTGCTCTTTATTGGCATCAATATTATTTGGAGGATTATATTATCTCGCCACATTTTTACGCCCATTAGCAGGGGAAGACGTATTCGGATTTAGAATGTTAGTTACACTGCCGTTCTTATTTCTTGCTG
>NZ_LEKM01000098.1 GCF_009761375.1 Ursidibacter arcticus
CGTACTCTTGGGTACGCCTTTTGTTTTGCAAAAAATACTGAGAAGCTTACCGCTTATTTTCTCAATAGATCTCAAATCGTTTCTTTTTAGTGTTAATTTATGTTCTAATAGCGACTATAAATTCATAACATTACTCTCGTTATTCTCCATTTTCGTCAAGCAAAAACAACGCAGGAAACTCAACAAGCGGTCAGTTTTCAACTACTTTTTACAAAAACTTGGCATCCTTTTTTAACGGCGGTATTCATCGGGCTACTTGGTATTGTAGCGTGGGTGTTTAGTACTGAGACTGGACGTAATTATGGTTTTGGGGTTGCTGTACCTAGTGCAAATGTTATCCAATATATTGTAATTGGGCAGCAACGCTATTTGAATTGGGGAAGCTATTTTGTATCAGGGATATTATTAGGTTCATTTTTAACCGCTAAATTATCGGGCAGTTTCGAGTTAAGAATAC
>NZ_LEKM01000099.1 GCF_009761375.1 Ursidibacter arcticus
TTTCGATCTAGATCGAAAAACGTGGTATTTATTCACAATTTTATTCTTCTTTTTATTATTATATGCATATTATACAAATCGTTTAAAATTATTTTATGAATTATCCAAATCACAAATCTGTCCGTGTAAAATGGGATACCTATCAAAATGGTTGTTATTTCATTACTATTTGTACTCAAAATAAAATTCATTATTTTGGAGAAATAATGAATAATGAAATGTCCTTTACATTATTAGGCATTGAATTGCAAAAGATTATTGAAAACACGCCGCTTGTTCGTAATGACCAATATATTGACATTCCTATCTATACCGTTATGCCAAATCATTTTCATATGATTATTACATTAAATCACAAGATAGATTGCCATCAGCATTATTTTGGTGTTCAGCGTAAAAATTTATCATCAGTCATTCGGGGGATTAAATCTAGATTAACTAGCTTTGCCATGAAAAATAACATTTCATTTCAATGGCAATCAGGATTTTACGAACATATTATTCAAAATGAACGTGCATTTTCAAAAATATATGATTATATACAAAATAATGTTATTAATTGGTCGGCAGATCGTTTTTATTAAAAAAATGTTATTTGAAAGCAATGATATTATTATGAGTGGTATAATATGCGTCTTAGACGCAAGGTAGCATCCGTGAGTACATTTATTTCGTTAATCTATTT
>NZ_LEKM01000100.1 GCF_009761375.1 Ursidibacter arcticus
CGGCTTTTCAATTAGCTGATTAAGTTGAGAATACCCATAAAAACCGCCACCTAGCACAATGAGTAATATAAATCCGAGAAAATAGAGAAATTTTTTTAGCATTTTTATTCAATAAAACCAAAACAAAAGAGATGTAAACCTTACTATAAGCCTAACAAAAAGACCATAGCAAATATAGCGAAAAGCTATTTAGAAAAAATTTAATAAGGAAATTTG
>NZ_LEKM01000101.1 GCF_009761375.1 Ursidibacter arcticus
TGGCTTTTAGGTTACCTGTTGGTTCATTGGTGAAGTTGCCATTGGTGCTATTAACAGTGATAGGACCATTGTCAGAAGTTACGTTACCTGCGTTTACAATGTCTTGATGAGCATTGATTTCAACGCCTTTATCACCGTTTAGGTTACCTGTTTGGGTATTGGTGAATTTGCCTTGATCTGAATACACATCAACCTTACCCTCGTTAGAGGTTACATTACCTGCATTGGTGATGTCGTTCGTAGCATATAGTTTCACATTTTCTTTAGCGGTGATGTCACTGCCTGCACCTGTGGTGATGT
>NZ_LEKM01000102.1 GCF_009761375.1 Ursidibacter arcticus
GCTTTTTTGATTCAGTTCGTCAACGCAAGGTCTTAATAATTGCTGGTTCAGAGACTTATATGTTTGATATTTATGCTCTATATCAAGCATTGAGCGAAAATCATCGAGGGCGATAATACGTTCCCCTGTGCTGCGGAATTGCTGGAGAAGTTCGTATATTCTTATGCTGTAACTTCTTGATAAATTGGAGATATTCTTAATTACAACTCTAGTAAATTGCCCCTTCAACTGTGTCAGATAAGGCATGACCGCATCTGAAAAAGTGATTTGGGCTTTGCCCTCACCTTT
>NZ_LEKM01000103.1 GCF_009761375.1 Ursidibacter arcticus
CGATGTTATCAGGTTGTACCATCAATACAGTGCCATTATGGTGGGGGTAGAAACGGTATTAGCAGACGATCCATTATTAAATTGTCGTATTGAGAATGCCAAACAACCTATTCGAATTATTTGTGATAGCCAGCTCCGTACACCTATTCAGAGTAAATTAGTTCAAACTGCCAAACAATATCGAACCATTATAGCTACGGTAAATAGTGATGAAAATCAACATCTTGCTTACCAAGCCTTTGGTGTAGAGATGTTAGTGACCAAATCAGATAACAAGCGGGTTGATTTAAACGATCTTTTGCAAAAATTAGGCAAGCAAGGGATTGATAGTTTATTACTTGAAGGCGGCTCACAACTTAATTTTAGCTTTGTAGAAAAAGGCTTAATTAACCGAGTGCATTGCTATATTGCACCTAAACTACTGGGTGGTATCACAGCTAAAACACCTGTTGGTGGAACAGGCATTCCGCAATTAGCCCAAGCACTTAAATTGAAAACGCCCCAAATTGAAATCATAGGGCAAGATGTATTATTAGATTTTGAGATAGAAAACTAATGTTTACAGGAATTATTGAAGAAATTGGCGAGATTATCTCAATACGCAAGCAAGGTGATTTTGCACAACTTGCTATTCGTGCCAACCATATTTTACAAGATGTCAAACTCGGCGATAGTATTGCTGTAAATGGAGTTTGCTTAACCGTAACCCAATTTAGCCCGAGTCATTTTTGTGCTGATGTGATGTCTGAAACCCTCGCTCGAACCACTCTAGGTGAATTACAAGCGAATAGTGCAGTAAATTTAGAGCGAGCAATGTCAGCGAATGGACGTTTTGGCGGGCATATTGTTTCTGGTCATATTGACGGTATTGGGAAAATCATCGCCATTACCCCAGCCAATAACTCAGTTTGGTTTAAAATTCAGACCACGCCCGCTATTATGCGTTACATCATTCAAAAAGGCTCAATTACTATTGATGGTATTAGTTTAACTGTCGTGGATTGTGAGCAAGATTATTTTAGTGTATCTATTATTCCTCACACGCTTTCAGAAACGATCTTAGGCATAAAAAAAGTCGGGCAAAAAGTGAATTTAGAGAATGATGTGATCGGCAAATATGTAGAAAAACTTTTGCAGCCTGCATCAAGCTCACCAAGTAGCACAATTACAGAAGAATTTTTAAGGAAAGTAGGATTTTAACAATGTTTCAGTTTTCAACTGTCGAACAAGCCCTTGAAGCATTACGCCAAGGCAAAATTATTTTGGTCTCTGACGATGAAGATCGTGAGAATGAAGGGGATTTTATCTGTGCAGCGGAATTTGCTACACCAGAAAATATCAACTTTATGGCAACTTATGGGAAAGGCTTAATCTGTATGCCGATTTCCCCTGATTTAGCCGATAAACTCTTATTATCACCAATGGTGGTAGAAAATAGTGATAACCATCAGACCGCGTTTACCGTTTCTATCGATCATATTGAAACTACGACGGGTATTTCTGCCTTAGAACGCTCACTCACAGCATTAAAAGTGATTGATGAAAATGCCAAAGCCAGTGATTTCCGCCGCCCTGGACATATGTTTCCACTTGTGGCTAAACAAGGTGGCGTATTAGTTCGTAATGGACACACAGAAGCAACGGTCGATCTCGCACGTCTTGCAGGGTTAAAACCTGCGGGATTATGTTGTGAGATTATGGCAGAAGATGGCACTATGATGCAGATGCCAGAATTACAAGCCTTTGCAACAAAACATCAAATGCCATTTATCACTATTGCACAATTACAGGCTTATCGTAGAGAGAAAGATCGTCTTGTTGAAGCGGTTTCTATCGTTAAAATGCCAACAAAATATGGTGAATTTACTGCACATAGTTTTGTTGAAACTTTAACAGGTAAAGAACACGTTGCCTTAGTTAAAGGCGATATTGGTAACGGTGAAGATGTATTGTGTCGTATTCATTCCGAATGTTTAACAGGCGATGCTTTTGGCTCTCAACGTTGCGATTGTGGACAACAATTTGCTGCAGCAATGACACAAATTGAGAAAGAAGGGCGTGGTGTATTACTTTACTTACGCCAAGAAGGGCGTGGTATTGGTTTAATCAATAAACTTCGAGCCTATGAATTACAAGATAAAGGAATGGATACCGTAGAAGCGAACTTAGCGTTAGGCTTTGGCGATGATGAACGTGAATATGATATTGGTGCACAAATGTTTCGTCATTTAGGCATTAAAACTATCCGCTTGCTGACGAATAATCCAGCTAAAATTGAAGGTTTGCAACAACTTGGCTTAACGATTACGGCAAGAGAGCCGATACAAGTTGAGCCAAATCAGCACGACTTAGACTATCTCAAAGTAAAGCAACAAAAAATGCGTCACTTATTTAATTTCAACTAATTTAACCAACATAGAGGATATAAAAATGGCAAAAATTGAAGGAAACTTGGTTGCCACAGGTTTAAAATTCGGCATCGTATGCGGTCGTTTCAATGATTTTATCAATGATAAGTTACTCAGTGGTGCAACAGATACATTGCTACGTCACGGTGCATCAGCAGAAGATATTGACACTGCTTGGGTTCCTGGTGCATTTGAAATTCCCCTTGTCGCAAAGAAAATGGCGGAAAGTGGACGCTATGATGCGATCATTTGTATCGGCACAGTGATTCGTGGCTCAACGACTCATTATGATTATGTGTGCAATGAAGCAGCTAAAGGGATTGGTGCTATTACATTACAAACAGGTATCCCTGTAATGTTTGGTGTATTAACTACCGAAAATATTGAACAAGCTATTGAACGGGCAGGCACTAAAGCGGGCAATAAAGGTGCGGAATGTGCTTTAGGAGCAATCGAAATGGCGAATTTATTAAAGCAGATTTAATAAGATTAGGTTCTTTATATAGCCATCAAATTTTAGAATTATGTATGAATGCTAGGAGTTTGTTCTAGCATTTTTATTTGGTGTAGTCAGATTGATCTAACTTTAGAGCCTGAAAAAAACTCTGTAAGGCTTTCGCATTACCATTTTTTGCCATTGATTGTAATGCTTGAGTTGGAACGTGTAACAGCTGATTTGTTAATTTATAACTTAATTCATTTAAGACTTTCTCACTCTCTTGCCCTTGTTGTAGCGCGTTAAGGGCTTTTTCCAACAGCTCCAAACGGATACTTTCGGCACTCTGGCGGTAATGTTTAATTAAATTACTTGATTGTTGCTGTTTTAACCACGCAAAGAAATCTTTCGCTTCTTCACGAACGATCTCTCTAGCTTGTTCTGCTGCTTGCTGGCGTTGAGCAAGGTTTTGCTGAATAATATTTTGCAGATCATCGACACTATAAGCATAAACACCATCAAGCTCCCCTGCTGTTTCGTCAATATCACGCGGTACAGCAATATCAATCAACAACATTGGGTCAAAATGACGGGCTTTTTGGGCTTTTTCTACCATCGCTTGTGTAATGAGTACATCAGGACTACCCGTTGAACTAATTACCACATCTGCTTGGTTTAAACCGAGTTGTAAAGCACTAAGCGAAAGAATTTGCATCGGTGTATTCAGTTTCTCTGCCAACATTTCAGCTCGAATATGGGTTCGATTTGCCACCATAATATTTTTCGCCCCGTGCTGAACTAAATAACGTGCAACAAGCTCAATCGTTTCACCTGCACCGACTAATAAAAAGCGTAGCTGACTAAAACTATCAAAAATTTGACGAGCTAAACCACAAGCCGCATAAGCCACCGATACGGCACTTGCACCAATTTCCGTTTCAGAACGAACACGTTTAGCCGTTGCAAAGGTTTTTTGGAATAAGCGAGAGAGATTTGTTGAAACCGTTTTACCTTGCTTTTGGTAGAAAATTTCACTTTCTTGAAATGCTTGTTTCACTTGTCCGAGAATTTGTGGCTCGCCCAAAATCAATGAATCTAATCCACAAGCCACACTCATCAAATGGCAAGCTGCATCCATATTTTGTTTAAAATAAATACATTGCTGTAATTCTGAATGTTCTAATTGATGAATATCAGCAAACCATTCAAAACATTGCTCTCGCCACGCTAAATTTTCAGGATGATCTTCTTGTGGTGGAACTTCAGGTTGATGAAAATAAAGTTCTGTACGGTTACAAGTAGAAAGAATAACAACACTTTCAGCAAGGTTTCTAGCTTGAATTTGTTCAAAAGCAAGCTGGCGTTTAGGCTCGACAAATGCCACTTTTTCACGCAAGCCGACAGATGCCGTTTTATGATTGATGCCTAGTGCTAAAATTGTCATTGCTACCCACAGGAAAATAAAAAGTAAAAGCGTTGTTGCTTAAATGTAAAGGTGGCTATTCTAATCAATCGGCTATATTGGTGCAAATAATTGTCTTGATAGGTTTGATTTATAACAAATGTTACCAACCCAAATGGTTAAATAAGCGGTCCGATCAGCTGAAAATTTTACAAAAAGCGAAAATAAGCAAAACTTTGGAGCGAATTAGGGCTATAATACTCCGTAATTTCTATTCGGGGTTTTCAGGAGCGTTTCTATGGTTGCGATTCGTCATTCTCATCTACTTGATCCAAATAATTTTGAGTTGGCTAGCTGGAGTGCTGGGTTGCAAATGTCGCCGATCACCTTTGAAGAATTGCTGATTGCGTGGCGATATGCTCAAGAAAAATTAGATACCGAACAATTCCATTTGATGTGGTATGGAATTGAGATGGTAGAAATTCTACATAGCTTAAATATGGACGATGATAGCTTAGTCGCTGCCTTACTTTTCCCGCTTGTTAAACACAATATTGTCGATCTCGCTCAAGTAAAGGAAGATTTCAGCAATGCAGTCAAAAATCTAGTTAAAGGCGTATTGGAAATGGATAACATTCGCCAGCTCAATGCAAGCCACGCCTCCGACGTTCAAATTGATAACATTCGCCGAATGTTACTTGCAATGGTAGATGATTTCCGCTGTGTTGTCATTAAACTTGCCGAACGTATTGTCTTCTTGCGTGATGTTGATCGCCGTAGCGAAGAAGATTTAGTTTTAGCTGCAAAAGAGTGCTCACACATTTATGCCCCTCTTGCTAATCGTTTAGGGATAGGACAGTTAAAATGGGAGCTAGAAGATTATTGTTTCCGAGCCTTACACCCACAGACTTATCGCCAAATTGCCAAGTATGATCTTGCTGAACGCCGTTTAGATCGAGAACAGTATATTGCAAAATTTGTCGCGGATCTCACCGCTTCACTACACGAAGAATTAACTGAAGTTCAGGTTTATGGGCGTCCTAAACACATTTATAGCATCTGGAAGAAGATGCAGAAAAAGAATTTAAAATTCAATCAGTTATTTGATATTCGAGCAGTACGGATTATTGTTCCAACCCTTGAAGATTGCTACACCGCCTTAGGCATTGTTCATACACAGTACAAACACTTACCTGAGCATTTTGATGATTATATTTCAAACCCTAAACCTAATGGCTACCAATCGTTACATACTGTGGTGCTAGGCGATGGTGATAAAGCGATTGAAGTCCAAATTCGTACACAAAAAATGCACGATGATGCAGAGCTAGGCGTTGCTGCTCACTGGAAATATAAAGAAGGAGCTAGTGCAGGTCGAGCAGGTTATGAAGAGAAAATTGTCTGGTTGCGTAAACTATTAGACTGGCAGAAAGATATTGCCGATGCCGGTGATGTAGTTGATGAAATGCGTTCTCAAGTCTTTGATGATCGTGTGTATGTCTTTACACCAAAAGGGGAAGTCGTTGATTTACCGAAAGGGGCAACGCCTCTTGATTTTGCCTACTCAATCCATAGCGAAATCGGTCATCGTTGTATTGGGGCAAAAGTTGCAGGACGGATTGTGCCATTTACCTACTTATTACAAATGGGCGATCAAGTTGAGATCATCACACAGAAAAATCCAAACCCAAGCCGAGATTGGCTTAATCCAAACCAAGGCTTTGTGAACACGCCACGAGCAAGATCCAAAATTATTGCTTGGTTTAAAAAACTGGATAGAGAAAAAAATATACCGCTAGGCAAAGATGCTTTAGAAGCAGAAATGGCGAAATTCGGTTTTACCCAAAAACAGATCGAAGAATATGCTCTACCACGCTATAACTTAAAACAGGTTGATGATCTCTATGCGGGTATTGGTGGCGGAGATATTCGCTTAAATACGCTAATGCACTATTTGCAGAGTAAGTTGATAAAAACAACGGCGGAACAAGCTGATGAAGCGATCTTAAAACAAGTAGCTCACAAAGCCCAAAATAGCCAACCAAAGCAAAGTAAGAATGGATTTGTTGTGGTTGAAGGTGTCGGTAACCTAATGCACCATATCGCACGTTGTTGCCAGCCTATTCCTGGCGATGAAATTGTTGGCTACATTACGCAAGGACGGGGAATTTCTATTCACCGCATTGATTGTGAGCAACTGTATGAATTACAAAGTAGTAATCCAGAGCGTGTAGTCGATGCCGAATGGGGCGAAACCTACTCATCTGGTTTTAGCTTAATTATTCGAGTGATTGCAAATGATCGAAATGGTTTACTGCGAGATGTTAGCGGTATTATGGCAAACGAAAAAGTGAATGTATTAGGCGTGTCAAGCCGTACAGATACCAAACGTAGCATTGCAACCATTGATATCGAAGTAGAGTTAAACAACATTCAAATGCTAAGTAAACTGTTAGCTCGAATTGTACAACTCGATGATGTACTTGAAGCGAAAAGGCTATCGAATTAAACGGGAATATTTTAGTAAAAATATTGCCAAATCTAACCGCTTGTAGTTTGAAATTTTAAAAGGAATAAGATGAAACAACTCGTAATTTTAGGTTCTACGGGGTCGATTGGTTTAAGTACCTTATCTGTCGTAGAGCATAATCCTGAACAATATCAGATTTTTGCTCTAGTTGGTGGGCGTAATGTTGCCTTAATGACCGAGCAATGTGAGAAATATCAACCTCGTTTTGCTGCTCTTGATGATGAAAATTCAGCAAAGCAATTAGCCGATAATTTAAAACAAAGAAATTGTAAAACAGAAGTTTTAGCAGGGCAAAAAGCCATTTGTGAATTAGCAGCTCACACTGATGTTGATATGGTAATGGCAGCTATCGTTGGTGCAGCAGGTTTATTACCAACTTTATCTGCAGTACAAGCAGGGAAACAGGTACTGCTCGCAAACAAAGAATCTTTAGTCACTTGTGGGCAAATATTTATTGATGAAGCGAAAAAATCAGGGGCAAAATTACTCCCTGTGGATAGCGAACATAATGCGATTTTCCAATCTCTCCCGCCAGAAGCTCAACAACAAATTGGGTTTTGTCCATTAGCAGAATTAGGGATTAGCAAGATTATTTTAACAGGATCTGGTGGACCATTCCGTACGAAGCCTTTAACAGAATTTTCAACGATTACACCTGCTCAAGCGGTTGCTCACCCCAATTGGTCTATGGGGAGAAAAATCTCTGTGGATTCCGCCACAATGATGAATAAAGGATTGGAGTATATTGAAGCACGTTGGTTATTTAATGCCACAGCAGATGAGATGGAAATTATTATCCACCCGCAATCGATTATTCATTCAATGGTTCGCTATGTCGATGGTAGCGTAATTGCTCAAATGGGTAACCCCGATATGCGAACGCCAATCGCACACACAATGGCGTATCCAAACCGCATTTACGCTGGAGTGGAGCCTTTAGATTTCTTTAAAATTAAAGAATTAACCTTTATTGAACCTGATTTCCAACGTTATCCTAATTTAAAATTAGCCATTGATGCTTTTGCCGAAGGACAATATGCAACAACAGCAATGAATGCAGCAAATGAAATTGCAGTTGAAGCATTTTTAAATGAGCAGATTCGTTTTACTGATATTGTCGATATCAATCGTAGCGTTGTGGAAAATATTGCTCCAATTAAAGTTCAACAAATTGCAGATGTGTTACATATAGATAAACTCGCCCGTGAGCTTGCACATCAAGCAGTACTCCAACACTAACTAATAAGCGGTTTGATTTTTAGATTTTTTTGCAAAAATCTTTGATAATCAAACCGCTTGTTTATTATCAAAACGAACTAATCTTCTCGTCAGCAGTAAACTTAACTTATCTACGATATTCCTTTATTATCTCATTTGGTTTTATAACATTACGATTCGTTCTAAATATTCATTACTTTTTATAACTAAAAGTAACAAAAGCTATTTAAAATAAGCACATATTTTATGGATAGCACTTGAAGAATCGATCTCAACACGATGCTTATAAGGTGGAAAATATGAAATACCAATGGATTTTATTTGATGCGGATGAAACGCTGTTTTCGTTCAACTCATTTTTAGGGTTAAAAGTAATGATGGAACGCTATGGCGTACCATTTAATGAACAAGATTATGAGCAGTTTCAAGCGGTTAATAAACCACTTTGGGTTGCTTATCAAAATAAAGAGATCACCGCACAAGATTTACAGCGGATTCGTTTTGAAAAAATAGCACAGCAAACAGGGCAAGAGCCATTGGCATTAAACCAAGAACTAATGGCAGAAATGGCATTGTTAAGCCAGCCTTTAGAAAATGTAAAGGAAATGCTAGATAGCTTATTTGGTAAAGTAAAAATGGCGATCATTACCAATGGCTTTCACGCTTTACAACAGAAACGCTTAGAGAATACGGCATTGAATAAATATTTTGATTTAGTCGTGGTATCTGAAACTGTTGGGGTAGCTAAACCCGCACCACAAATTTTTGAAGCTGCTTTTGCACAAATGGGAAATGTCGATAAACAGACTATTCTAATGGTTGGCGACACACTATCTTCTGATGTACAAGGCGGAATTAATGTAGGAATTGATACCTGTTGGTTTAATCCAACACAACAGCCGAATGAAACAACGATTCAACCAACCTATGAAATCGCATCTATTCTTGACTTAGTTAAGATTGTAAGCGGTTAGATTTAATGAAAATTTTACGGAAGTGAGCTGATTATGAAACTACAACAACTACGTTATATTGTCGAAATTGTAAACCAAAATCTCAATATTACTGAGGCAGCAGAAGTGCTTTATACTTCTCAGCCAGGGATTAGTAAACAAGTACGTTTACTTGAAAGTGAGCTTGGGATCAACATTTTTGAGCGAAATGGCAAGCATATTAAAGGACTAACACCAGCAGGTGAAAAAATTGTAGCAATCTCTCGTGAGTTATTAGTAAAGGCTCAAAGTATTAAATCGGTCGCAGAAGAACAAACTCGTCCAAATCGTGGGGTCTTGCGTATTGCAACAACTAATACACAGGCTCGTTATATGTTGCCTGATGTGATTGAGAAATTTAAAGCGAAATATCCTGAAGTTAGCTTACATCTACATCAAGGCTCTCCAAATCAAATTTATGATGCGTTAATGGCAGGGGAAGTGGATCTTGCTATTACCACCGAAGCACAATATCTCTTTGACAATGCGATATTATTACCTTGTTATTTATGGAACCGTTCAGTCATTGTAAAACCTGATCACCCTTTAGCACAATTAGTGAAACAAAATCAGAAATTAACGGTCGAAGAACTCGGTAAATATGATTTAATTACCTATACTTTTGGTTTTACAGGTCGCTCCGATCTCGATCACGCCTTCAATAAAGTGGGTATATTGCCCAATATTGTATTTACCGCAACCGATGCAGATGTGATTAAAACCTATGTTCGCTTGGGACTAGGTATTGGTATAATGGCATCTATGGCATATACGCAATATGATAAAGACTTGGTTGCAATTGATGCAAGCCATCTGTTCCAATCAAGTATGACGCAAATTGCGTTTAAGCGTGGAATGTTCTTGCGTAATTATATGTATGATTTTATTAGCTATTTTTCGCCACATTTAACGAAGATGAAGGTGGAAGAGGCTGAGCAGTTGCGAGACAACAATGCGATTTTACGCTTGTTTGAAAGCACAAATTTAGAGGAAAAATAATGAAATTATTAAATAAGTGTGCGGTATTAGCGTTCAGCTTTTTAGGGTTAAGTGCCAATCTTTTCGCAGAAAATTTTAATCTGAAATATAGCTCGAATTATTTAATGCCCGCTTATGTTCATTTCAAAAATGATGGCAAAAATTATTCGATTCAATCAAAGATAAATGTGCCTTTATATAATATTGTATTTAGTGCAAAAGGTTATGAGAGTAACCAACAATTTCAGATGCTGAGTTATCGAGATTCTCGCAATGGTAAAACTTATGCGATGGCTGAATTGGATTCAAGCACTATTCAGTATGGTAAGGTAAAAGAACCATTGAAAAAAGAATCCTTAACCTTACCAACATTTGATTTATTTACGTTAGCTTTCCAATTAAGTTACTACGATAAATTGCCAAATAGTTTTCAAACAACAAACGGTAAAAAATTATATCCCTCAGAAAATGTAGCACTAAATAAATCGCAAAAAAGTGTCAAAGTAAAAGGGAATAGCTATGAAGAAATTACCTATCGATTTAAAACAGGTGATAAATATATTACTGTGAAAAAATATGTAGGTGAAAAGTTCCCTCGCTATATTTCATATAGCCGAGATGGTGATAACTATGAATTAAAGTTTGATAGCTTTGTTGAATAGTTAGGATATATTGGTTTTTTACTTATACTAAAAAGCGGTCAGATAGGTAAATTTTTTACTAATCTGACCGCTTTCTTTTTTGCGTTTATCAATAACGTTTCTTAATTGAATTAAGGGCTACTAAACCTTTATCACAACTTTTTTGTTGAGTGGGAATATCTAATTTAACGATTTGCTGCTTAGAGGATTGTAGTTTTTCCTTTAATTTCTTTACTTGAGAAGTATGAGTACCTGGTTGCTTTTCTGCTTCTGCGATAAGTTTATCTCCTTCGCTAAACAGTTTTTGGCATTGTTGTGCTAGTTGGTTACTAGGTGCTACTTTTGCCATTGATAAAGAAGATGTTTTTACTTCAGATGCTAAAGCTGTCTCTGCAAGAATAACTGTACTTAGTAAAATTAATAGCTTTTTCATACAAAATACCTAAAAATAATGATTTGCGAATCCTATCAAAGAAAATCATTTTAGTCACATATTTATTCTTCTTTTTTGTAAAATTTTTCGCTATACCCAATAACTTTTAAAGAAAAATCCGTAGATTGATTTATATCAATAAAGATTAAATAAACGTTAATAAAAGTTAAATTTTAAGCTGAAAATGTGAATTATGTAATAGTTTTGCTATTTTTAATTCCAATGTTTACGAGTAAAATGTAATATCGACAATCTAGATAAAAATAAGTTATAAGCTATTTTTTATTCAGGTCAATTTTATGGGTGATTACTTGTATTTTGTAGTCAATAATTCAGATTCATATAGACAAAGAGGTTTGAGATGTTAGACGTTGTTGAACTCTCGCGATTGCAGTTTGCTTTAACTGCTCTCTATCACTTCTTATTTGTACCTTTAACGTTGGGGCTTTCTTTCGTACTTGTTGTGATGGAAACACTTTATGTTACTACGGGCAAAGAAGTGTATAAAGATATGACAAAATTCTGGGGTAAATTATTTGGTATTAACTTTGCTCTAGGGGTAACAACTGGTATCACAATGGAATTCCAATTTGGTACTAACTGGTCATATTATTCTCACTATGTAGGTGATATTTTTGGTGCTCCATTAGCTATTGAAGGTTTAATGGCGTTCTTCTTAGAATCTACATTTA
Organism: Ursidibacter arcticus; assembly: GCF_009761375.1. Lineage (GTDB taxonomy): Bacteria > Pseudomonadota > Gammaproteobacteria > Enterobacterales > Pasteurellaceae > Ursidibacter > Ursidibacter arcticus. The sequence goes on from NZ_LEKM01000103.1 coordinate 11,731, forward strand.
TTGGTCTTTTCTTTTTTGGTTGGGATCGTTTATCTAAAGGTAAACATTTGATCGCAACTTATGCGGTTGCATTTGGTTCTAACTTCTCTGCATTGTGGATTTTAGTTGCAAACGGTTGGATGCAAAACCCAGTAGGTTCAGAGTTTAACTTTGAAACTATGCGTATGGAAATGGTAAGTTTCTCTGAGTTACTCCTTAACCCAGTTACTCAATCTAAGTTCTTACATACTGTTTCTGCTGGTTATGTATGTGGTGCAATTTTTGTATTAGGTATCAGTGCTTACTATATCTTAAAAGGTCGTGATTTAGGATTCGCACGCCGTTCATTCTCTGTGGGAGCTAGTTTTGGTTTAATTGCTATCATTTCTGTATTAGTAATGGGTGATGAATCTGGTTATGAAATTGGTAAAGCACAGCCAGTAAAATTAGCTGCGATGGAAGGGGAGTTTGAAACCCACCCTGCACCAGCACCTTGGAATGTTGTGGTATTACCTAATACAGCAGAGATGAAAAACGAATTTGCAATTTCTATCCCTTATGCTGCTGGTATTATCGCTACACGTTCTTTAGACACTGAAATCACAGGTTTAAAAGATTTAAAAGCACGTAATGAACAGCGAGTTCGTAATGGTATTGTTGCTTATGCGTTATTAGAAAAATTACGTTCAGGTAACTATACAGCAGAAGAAAAAGAAGCGTTTAAAGCGGTTCAACCTGATTTAGGCTTTGGTTTATTACTCAAACCTTATACCGATAAAGTGGTTGATGCAACTGAGGAACAAATTAAGCAAGCTGCGGCAGATACAATTCCTAATGTTGGTCCAACATTCTGGTCATTCCGTATTATGATGGCTGCAGGTGGTTTAATGTTACTTCTTATTATCGCTGCGTTTGTACAAAACGTTCGTGGTACAGTGGGTACAAAACCAATCCTACTTAAAGCACTATTATGGGGATTACCATTACCGTGGATCGCAATCGAAAGTGGTTGGTTCTTAGCAGAATACGGTCGTCAACCTTGGGCAATTTATGAAGTATTACCAACAGGTGTGGCAAATTCAGCATTGACTACAACAGATTTATGGATCTCAATTGGTCTAATCTGTGGTTTATACACACTGTTCCTTGTGGTAGAGATGTATTTAATGTTCAAATATGGTCGCTTAGGACCAAGTGCATTAAAAACGGGTCGTTATTATTTCGAACAATCTACTAACAAGTAGGAGATTAAGATATGTTAGATTATGAAGTTCTACGATTTATTTGGTGGATTTTAATCGGTGTTCTATTGATTGGTTTTGCGATTACTGATGGCTTCGATATGGGGGTATTAACCTTATTACCTGTTGCAGGAAAAAGTAATGTAGAACGCCGAGTAATGATCAACTCAATTGCACCGCACTGGGATGGTAACCAAGTTTGGTTATTAACAGCGGGTGGTGCAATCTTTGCTGCGTGGCCAACTGTTTATGCGACATCATTCTCAGGGTTCTATTTAGCAATGATCCTTGTACTAGCAGCATTATTTTTCAGACCAGTAGGTTTTGAATATCGTGCAAAAATTGATGATGCTAGATGGCGTAATGCTTGGGACTGGGGACTATTTGTTGGTGGTTTTGTGCCATCACTTATCTTCGGTGTAGCATTCGGTAATTTATTGCAAGGTGTTCCATTTGAATTTAACGAGTTAAATCAAGTGAAATATACAGGTTCGTTCTTTGGTTTATTAAATCCATTTGCATTGTTATGTGGTGTTGTAAGTTTAATGATGCTTACTACACAAGGTGCAACTTGGTTACAAATGAAGACCACAGGTGAATTACGCAATCGAGTAAGAACGATAGCTCAAGTAACAGCATTAGCTACTTTAGGTGCATTCATTCTGGCTGGTGTATGGATTTATTTCAAAGATGGTTTTGTTGTAACAAGTACTTTAGATCATACCGCTCAGTCTGTATTTACAACTAAATCAGTTGCAGTGGAAGCGGGTGCTTGGTTCAGAAATTATGCAGAAATGCCAGTACTTTGGGTAATTCCTGCGTTGGGTGTAGTGGGTGCATTGCTAACAGTTGTTGCTTCTAAAGCAAATAATTCTGGTTTGGCATTCTTTGCATCATCAATTATGTTAGTAGGAATTATTTTAACAGCAGGCGTTTCAATGTTCCCATTTGTTATGCCATCAATTTCTCACCCAGAAATGAGTTTAACAATGTGGGATGCAACAGCGAGCCATAATACATTAAATGTTATGTTCATCGTTGCGTGTATTTTCGTTCCGATTGTTTTATCTTACACAATCTGGAGCTACATTAAAATGTACGGACGTCTTGATGTTAAATTCATTGAGAAAAATAGTGCAAGTTTATACTAAGGAGAACCAAATATGTTTTATGTAACTTGGGTATTAGGTGTTTTACTTGCTATTCTATTTGCGACAGTGGTTACGATTAGCATTGAAAAGACAGGTAAATTTGACGAATAATGATCGATTTATTCTATAACATTACAAGAAAGGGCTGGCTAAAAGCCCTTTCTTTTATCCTAGCAACAGCAATGTTTGCATCAATTTTATTAAATGCAAATACGTTTGCGATGTATTTTGGTGGGCGTATTCCTTATTTGGCTATTCTTGTCTTCTATGGAATGGCTATTTTATGGATCCACGGAATTGGATTTGAGATCAAATCCAGCTTTTTTAAAGCTATTTTCCTACCCATTATTGGCTATTTGATTGTTTTACCATCACTTCTTTACATTGCTTTAAACTAAAAAGGCTATTTCACTCAAGCTCTAACATTTTTACTCATCGAAAGTGGAAAGAGCTTGCACAACAAATTTTCTCTCTCTAAAATAGGCAAAAATTTGCGCCTAGTTTTTGGGCGTTTTTCATTTGCACAATAGGATTGCTCAATGAATTTTCCTATTCGAATATATTATGAAAATACTGATGCTGGTGGTGTTGTTTATCACGCTCAGTATTTAAATTTTTTTGAGCGAGCTAGAACCGAATTTTTACGCTCTTTATCTTTTTCACAAGAAAATTTATTGAGAGATAAAATTGCCTTTGTAGTTAAGAAAATTGAGATTGATTATAAAGTGCCAGCTCGTTTAGATGATTTACTCAATGTTGAAACAACGATTATTGACATCAAAAAGGCGTCAATTTTATTTCAACAAAAACTGTTGAAAGATAACCTTTGTTTAAGTGAAGCGAGAGTGTTAGTTGCTTGCGTGGACTTAAATAGAATGAAACCTATCGCAGTTCCTCAGGAAATTTATCAAGCAATGCAACAAGCGGTTTGATAAGTTAAAAGTTTTACAAATTCGGAGTTTGATTAAATGGCAACTGAATTTAATTTAGTTTCATTATTTTTAGAAGCAAGTATTGTGGTAAAAGTGGTAATGTTTATCCTAATTGCTTTTTCTATTTTATCTTGGGCTGTGATTATTCAGCGTAGCAAAGTACTTGCGAGAGCAAAAAAAGATTCTTTAGCATTTGAAGATCGTTTCTGGTCTGGTGAAGATCTTCATCGTTTACACGAAGGTTTAGAACATCGCCGTGATGGTTTAAGCGGTGCAGAACAAATTTTTTATGTTGGTTTTAAAGAATTTAACCGTTTACAACAGGCTAATCCTGATGCTCCAGAATCGACTATTCAAGGGTCAAGCCGAGCGATGAACTTAGCATTAAATCGTGAGTTGGAAGAAGTTGAAAATTACATTCCGTTTTTAGGTACAGTCGGTTCAATTAGCCCATATATCGGTTTATTTGGTACTGTTTGGGGGATTATGCACTCATTTATGGGATTAAGTGCGGTGAAACAGGCTACATTACAATCGGTTGCCCCAGGTATTGCAGAAGCGTTAATTGCTACGGCGATTGGTCTATTTGCAGCAATCCCTGCGGTAATGGCGTATAACAGATTGAGCCTACAAGTTTCAAAACTTGAGCAGAATTATGTGAATTTCATTGATGAATTTACAACTATCTTACACCGTCAAGCATTTGCTAAAAAATAAATTGCAAGTTTTAGTATAAAACTGCAGATTGATGACAAACTCTAATTTGTTGTATCCAATTAA
>NZ_LEKM01000104.1 GCF_009761375.1 Ursidibacter arcticus
ACAAAATAAAATCTGTTATTTTTCAATTGGTTATAACTTTCCTTGTAGGGACGCCACGCTGGCGTCCGAATGAAAAAAGACTTTGTCAATAATCTGAAGTTTTAGTATAAAACTGACCGCTTAGAGTGTTCGGAAAGTATTTTGATATAAAGAATTAAAGAGGATATATGTCTTATCGTCGTGGTAAACGTAATGGCATTAAATCGGAAATTAACATTGTTCCCTTTCTAGATGTATTATTAGTATTGTTGCTTATTTTTATGGCAACAGCACCAATTATTAGTCAAAGTGTGGAAGTTGATTTACCAGAAGATCGTCATAGCCAATCAGTCTCTAATGAAGATAAAACGCCAGTGATTTTAGAAATTGCTGGTGTGGCACTATATAAGTTAAAAATTGAAGGGAACTATATTCAGGCTAACGGCCAAGAAAATCTGACTGAGCAAGATGTTGTTGCTTACGCAGGAGAGGCATTCCAAAAAGATAACAACACGTTATTTTTGGTAGCAGGGGGAAAAGATGTTCCTTATGAAGAAGTAATGAAAGGCATTTCATTATTGAAAGATGCAGGCATTAAGTCCGTAGGATTAATGACCGAAGGTAAATAATCAGCAAGGATAATGTGTGAAATCTAGAAACGATAGACTAGAGTTAGCCGTAATTGTTTCAATCCTACTACATCTTGTATTGATAGGATTGTTATTGTTAGGCTCATTATTTACCAAAATGATTGAACCTGCTGCTGGCGGTAGTGGGGGCGATTCTGAGTCTTTTGACGCTGTGATGGTAGATACTGGGCAGGTTGCGGCAGAATATGGGCGAATAAAGGAAAATAAACAAGGTAATCGTCCTAAAGTTGAACCAAAAGAAGAACCGAAGGAAGAAGTTCAAGAGTCTGTTGAAGATGTACAACCTACTCCTGAGGAAGTTGTAGAAGAGAAGAGAAAAGAGCAAGCAATCGCTTTACAAAAGAAACAGGAAGAAATTAAAAAGCAACAAGAGCAAAAACTTCAGGAAGAACAAAAACGTCAAGAGCAACAGCGTCAGCAAGAGTTAGCCAAACAAGAACAACAAAGAAAACTTCAGGAAGAAGAGGCTACTCGTAAAAAAGTAGCTGAAGCAGCTAGACTAAAAGCTGAAGCAGAAGCTAAAAAACTGGAAGCAGCGGCTAAGCAAGCTGAAGAAGATAGAAAAGCTAAAGAAGCTGAAAAACAGAAAGTATTAGAAGAACAGAAGAAAGCAGAGGCTAAAGCTAAAGCAGAAAAAGAAGCAAAAGAAAAAGCTGAGAGAGAGGCTAAAGCTAAAGCAGAAAAAGAGGCAAAAGAAAAAGCTGAAAGAGATGCTAAAGCTAAAGCAGAAAAAGAGGCAAAAGAAAAAGCTGAAAGAGATGCTAAAGCGAAAGTAGAAAAAGAGGCAAAAGAAAAAGCTGAGAAAGAAGCTAAAGCTAAGGCAGAAAAAGAAGCTAAAGCCAAAGCAGAAAAAGAGGCTAAAGCGAAAGCCGAAGCTGCCGCAAAGGCCGAAAAAGCCAAAAATAATAAAGCCCTAGATGATTTCTTAAATAATGGTGATATTGGTGGTGGTACAAGTAAAGGCGGGAATAAAAATAGCTCTGGAAGCCAAGGTAGTGGTGGAACGAGTGGTTTAGGTCAAGGAGCGAATGTTGATGGTAGTGCCTACGGGCAAAGAATTAAGAAATTGATTGAATCACGTTATCGCGTTGATCCAAGTTTTGCTGGAAAACAATGTGATGTGAAAATTTTCTTAGAGCGAGATGGTACTATCAGAAATTATCAGGTTGTAGGAGGCGATAAAGCTGTATGTGATGCTGCCGTAAGTGCAATTGTCGCAACAAGAAAAGTACCACCTGCACCATCTGATCAAGTTTATCAGCAATATAAATCACCAACGCTTGATTTTAGTTTAAAAGTTAAATAACAATCTAACCGAGAGGTTCAAAATGAAATTAGTTTCTCGTTTTACGAGTACAATAATGGCAATGAGTTTATTGGTATCAGGTCTGTTGAGAGCAGAATCTGATATCAGAATTTCTATTGACCAAGGTGTAAGCACGGCACAACCGATCATTGTCGTGCCATTTAAAGCAAATGGAGCTGTACCAGCAGATGTAGCTCAAATTATTTCTGATGATTTACGTAACAGTGGTAAATTCTCGCCAATTCCAAGAGAAAGGCTACCATCTCAGCCAGGATCAGCTGCTGAAATTGTGCCTGATCAGTGGTCAGTTTTAGGTGCTGATAATGTTGTCGTTGGTCAGGTATCTGCATCTGGTGGTGGTTATAATGTCGCTTATCAATTAATTGATGTATTGGGTACTTCAGGAGCAGCAGGAAATGTCATTGCTCAAGGTTCGTTTAACGTACCTGCGGCACAGATTCGTTTAGGTGCTCACACTGTAAGTGATCAAGTGTTTGAAAAATTAACTCAAATTCGTGGTGCATTTAGAACAAAAATTGCCTATGTTGTTCAACGTGGGGTGTCTTCCTATGAGTTACGCGTTTCAGATTATGATGGCTTTAATGCTTTTACAGTAGTTAGTAGCAAAGAACCATTGATGTCGCCAGAGTGGTCACCAGAAGGTTCAAAATTAGCTTATGTAACCTTTGAAAATAAAAAATCACAAGTTGTTGTTCACGATTTACGTTCTGGTGGACGTAAAGTGGTCGGATCATTAAAAGGTCATAATGGTGCTCCATCTTTCTCTCCAGATGGCTCAAGAATAGCTTTTGCATCTAACCAAGATGGGCAACTTAATATTTATGTAACAAGTGTGAACGGTGGTTCACCAAGACAATTAACAAGTGGTGCGGGTAATAATACTGAGCCTAGCTGGTCTCCTGATGGTGGCTCAATTTTATTTACTTCTGATAGAAGTGGTTCACCACAAGTTTATCAAATGAGTGCATCTGGTGGCGGTGCTGGCTTGATTGGCGGTAGCGGTAGTGGTAAAATTTCAGCAGATGGCAAGAATTTAATCATGGTTTCTGGTGATAAAATTGTAAAACGAGATTTAACTTCAGGTAGCACGGAAGTATTAAGTTCTACGTTTTTAGACGAAAGTCCAAGTATTTCACCAAATGGAACAATGGTTATTTATAGCTCTACCAAAGGTGTGAGCAAAGTGCTACAATTGGTGTCCGCAGATGGCCGTTTTAAAGCTAACTTGCCGGGAGCAGGTGGACAATATAAATTCCCTGCTTGGTCACCGTATTTGACAAAACAATAATTCTTTCGGAGAAAAAAATGAAAAAACTAGCTAAAGTATTAATGATTGCGGCACCAGCTTTCGTTTTAGCGGCTTGCAGCAGCTCAAATGACAACGCAAGTGCAAATGCAAATGCGAATACGAATGGTCAAACTTTTGGTGGCTATTCAGTACAAGATTTACAAACTCGTTATAACACTGTGTATTTCGGTTTTGACCGTTATACTGTTGAAGGTGAATACCAACAATTATTAGATGCTCACGCAGCATACTTAACAGCTTCACAAGGTAAAGTAACTGTTGCTGGTCACGCTGATGAACGTGGCACACCAGAGTACAACATCGCATTAGGTCAACGTCGTGCAGATGCAGTACAAAACTACTTAGCATCTAAAGGTGCTTCTAATGTAGCAACAGTTTCTTACGGTGAAGAGAAACCAGCTGTATTAGGTCACTCTGAAGCTGACTATCAGAAAAACCGTCGTGCAGTGTTAGAGTACTAATTTTTACTTTAATTGTTAGCACTAAAGCCCCGATTTTTCGGGGCTTTATTTTTTTATTTAAGTATTTTTTAAGTTTTTTCCGTTAAAATAGCCAACATCATTACTTATAGTTGGGAGATAAAATGCAATTTGTAGGAAAAATATTAGGTTTTATTTTAGGGTACAAATTCTTCGGTGGATTCTTTGGGGGGCTATTAGGGCTTATTATTGGCCACTGGGGAGATAAAAAACTCTATGAGTTAGGTTCTGTTTCATCAAGTATTTTTGGGAAAGGGCTGACACGTCAATCTTTATTTATGCAAACTACTTTTGCTGTTTTAGGACATATCTCTAAGGCAAAAGGAAGAGTAACTGAAAATGATATTCAGTTAGCTCGTAACTTAATGACATCTATGAAATTAGATACAAGCCAGCAGCAATTAGCTCAGAAAGCCTTCACATTAGGCAAAGATACTGAGTTTCCTTTACGGAAGGTAATTCAAGAATTTAGAGAGGCTTGCGGGCAACGTAATGATTTATTACGTTTTTTTGTTGAAGTACAGATGCAAGCTGCCTTACAAGATGGCTCTTTAGATCAAAAAGAGCAACAAATTTTATTTACTATCGCTGAAACTTTGGGAATGTCTCGTTTCCAATTTGAGCAAATGCTCGCAATGGTAGCTGCTGCACAACAATTCCGTTCAGGTTATTATGAACAACGAACTTACCAACAGGGAAATTCTCAACAAGGTCATTATCAGCAAGGGTATGGGCGTTATCAGCAATCATATAGCAGTGGGCCAACTTTAGAAGATGCTTATAAAGTATTGGGAGTATCTGCATCGGATGAACAAAATACAGTTAAAAGAGCTTATCGTAAATTGATGAATGAACATCATCCGGATAAATTAGTCGCAAAAGGTCTTCCACCAGAGATGATGGAAGTGGCAAAAGAAAAAGCACAACAAATTCAGGCGGCTTATGATCTTATTTGTAAAGTCAAAGGTTGGAAATAAGAGATTCTTTATTAGCGGTAAGATTTTGTGGAAAATTTACAAATAGTACCAAGGGTCATTTTAGCCCCAATGCAAGGGGTGTTAGATCCTTTTGTTCGCCAATTATTAACGGCGGTAAATGATTATGATCTCTGCATTTCTGAATTTGTTCGTGTTGTAGAACAAAAATTGCCGAAAAAGGCTTTTTATCGTTTGTGTCCAGAACTACATAATAATGGTTTTACGCCATCAGGCACGCCTGTTCGGGTGCAGATTTTAGGGCAGCATCCGCAATGGTTAGCAGAAAATGCAGCGTTAGCAGTGGAGTTAGGATCGCACGGCGTGGATCTGAATTGTGGTTGTCCATCAAAAACAGTGAATGGCAGTAATGGTGGGGCATCATTACTCAAGCAGCCCGAATTGATCTACCAAGCAACAAAAGCAATGCGAGAGGCTGTACCAGCTGATCAGCCTGTATCAGTCAAAGTCCGATTAGGTTGGGATAATAGCAACGCTTGTTTTGAAATTGCTGATGCGGTGCAACAAGGTGGTGCAACAGAAATTACGGTGCATGGTCGAACAAAAATGGATGGATATCGTGCAGAGCGTATAAATTGGCAAGCAATTGGCGATATTGCTAAACGCCTTGCTATTCCTGTGATTGCCAATGGCGAAATTTGGGATTTTGAATCTGCAAAAAAATGTCAAGAAGTCACCGCTTGTCGGTCAATAATGATTGGGCGTGGTGCGTTGAATGTGCCAAATCTAAGTCGAGTAGTCAAATTTAATCAGGTTAAAATGACGTGGGATAACGTATTAGAGTTACTTTTCCAATATGTCAATATGGAAAATAAGCAAGATACAGGGTTCTATCACGTTGCTCGGATTAAACAATGGCTACGTTATCTTGATAAGGAGTATCCAGAAGCAGAGCAATTATTTGATATTCTTAAAACAGAACACGGCTATGATGGTTTAAAACAACATATTATTCAGGCGGTAAATCAGAATGGAAAAACGTATTTTTAATGAAGAAGAGCCAACAGTTGCTCAACATCAACCCAAGCAAGAATTTTCTCATACAGACGATATTCAGTTTGATCTTCCTGAAGAAATTGAACCTCAATTAGCCTTTGAAGAAACGCTTAAACCATCTCGTTTTTGGATTCGTTTATTTTTAGGTGCATTGGTTCTTTTAGGTATTGCAGTTATTGCACAATCTGTTCAATGGTTGATTGATTCGTGGCAACAAAATCAGTGGATCTATTTGGCTTTTGCTATTGCATTTTTTGTGATCAGCTTGGCTGGTATTGGTGCTATTATTGGTGAATGGCGTAAATTATTATGGCTGCGTAAACATCATTATCAACAGCAAGTGAGCCAACAATTACTAGATGATCATTCTGCGACAAGCGGTGAGAAAGCTACAATTTTTTGTAAGTCAGCGATAGCTAATTTAGCTCGAACTCCAATGATTGAACAAGCACAACAACGTTGGCAATCTCAGCTTGATGAAGCCTACAATAGCAAAGAAGTCTTTTATCTTTTCAGTCAAACAGTATTAAAACCGATTGATGATCAAGTTAAAAAACTAATTAGTAAGAGTGCCGCTGAAAATGCCCTTATTGTTGCAATTAGCCCATTGGCTATTGTGGATGTATTGATGGTTGCTTGGCGAAATATTGCTCTTGTTAATAAAATTACTAACGCTTACGGAATGGAATTAGGCTATATCAGTCGTTTAAAACTATTTAAGATGGTATTAACTAATATGGTATTTGCTGGTGCAACGGAGATTGTTACCGATATGGGCAGTGAATTTTTCTCGCAAAATCTTACCGCTAAATTGTCAGTGCGAGTTGCTCAAGGTATTGGTGTTGGTTTATTAACAGCTCGCTTAGGCATAAAAGCAATGGAATTTTGTCGCCCAATTGTTTTTCAAAAAGGGGAACGACCAACACTTTCTGTTGTCAGACAAGAGCTATTAGGTGTCCTGAAAACGACTTTATTTAGCAAATCAGAGCAAAAAGAAAGAGAAGTGAACTTGTAAAGTTTCACTTACTCACAAACAAAGGTCAATAGACCCTAGTACATAAACTTTAACATTAAATCATTAGAGGTTTACATTTATGAAAAAATGGATTGTGATTATCGTCCTTGCTGTTGTGGCATTATTTGGCGGAATGACATTAAGTAGTAGCTATAACAGTTTGGTAAAAGCAGAAGAGGATATAAATTCTGTTTGGGCAAACGTAGAATCGGCTTATCAACGCCGAGCGGATTTAATTCCAAATTTAGTGAATACGGTGAAAGGGCAGGCTAATTTTGAGAAGGAAACTCTCACTAATGTAATTGAAGCTCGAGCAAAAGCAACCCAAACTAAAATTGATCCAACAAATGCGACTGAAGAGCAGATGGCTCAGTTCCAACAAGCTCAACAAGGTTTAAATTCGGCTCTTTCTCGTTTATTAGTTAGTGTAGAAAAATACCCAGAATTAAAAGCTCACGAAGGGTTCTTAAATCTTCAGGCTCAAATTGAAGGCACAGAAAATCGTATCAATGTAGAGCGTAATAATTTTAATGCAGCAGTAAAAGAGTACAACAAGCAAGTTCGTCAATTACCGACCAAATTAGCGGCTTTGTTATTTGGTTTTAGCCCAAAACCACAATTCAAAGCGGAAGTCGGCTCAGAAAAAGCTCCCGTTGTAAATTTTAACTAATCACGCAGGGGCGTAACATACGCCCTTCATCTTTTTGCTACTTTGCAAGAAAATACAAAAATCTAACCGCTTATTAAATACAAATGAGGAATGAATGGGATTATTTTCATTTTTTGAACGTAAATTGCCTCTCGATACCAAGCAGATCGAAGAGGCAATTTCACATTTAGAGAAAACAACATCGGCCGAATTACGGGTTGTGGTAGAGCGTAAAGCTAAACATAAAAATGCACTTGAAAGAGCAACACAACTTTTTAATGAATTAGAAATGCATAACACAGCAGAAAGAAATGGCGTATTGCTTTATCTCTCTTTTAAGCCACATTTAATTGCGGTAATTGGTGATGAAGGTATTCATCAAAAAGTTGGAAACTCATTTTGGCAAGGTGTGTATGATTCAATGAAAGCGGATTGTCAAAAAGGACAATTTACGCAGGCCATTTGCGAAGGTATTAAGCAGGTTGAGAACCAGCTTGCACGTCATTTCCCTATTCAGGCGAATGATGTGAATGAATTATCGAATGAGGTTATTATTAAATGAGAAAAAATATAGCTCGTTATGCCATATTATGTGCCACGCTATTTTTTACGTTATTTAGTTTTGCGAATTATCCCGCAGTACCTAAGCCGTTTCGCTATGTTTCTGATTATACTCAAACGTTAACGCAACAAGAACGCCAGACGTTAGAGAAGGCTTTAATTGATTATGCATCAAAAACAAGTTCCCAAATTGCCGTTGTGATCGTTCCCAATACAAATGGCGAAGCAGTATCGAGTTATTCACATAACTTATTTAATCAATGGGGAATTGGCAGACAGAAAGAAAATAATGGCGTTCTATTGCTGATTGCTAAAGATGACCGAAAACTCTTTATTGCAACGGGGCGTGGGCTAGAGGCAGCACTGCCTGATGCAATTGCATCTTCAATTATTCGTAATGATATTACCCCTTATTTCAAGCAGAATTTATATGCTCAGGGCATTGCTAAAGGGCTATCTTCAATTATTGCTGCAACGCAAGGAGAATATGCTCCTGTTGTGGAAGAAGAAACTCAAAACTTATTTGGGTTAGATGATGAACAGATATTTTTTATCATTGCTATTGCTATTTTCATCTTATTCCAATTTATTGGGAGAGGGGGAAACAGATATGTAAGCCCAAGTACTGCTGACAGAATTATTCGTACGACCAGATCTTCAGGTGGATTTGGTAGTGGACGAGGCGGCTTTGGTGGAGGTTTTGGCGGCGGTGGCTTCGGTGGTGGTAGCGGAGGCGGATTCGGCGGTGGTAGCTCAGGCGGTGGTGGAGCTGGAGGGAGTTGGTAGCAAATAAGCGGTCTAATTCACTTCTTTTTTTGCAAAAAGACCGCTTTAGATATCATTTCGTACCAAATATTTTATCGCCTGCATCACCTAAGCCAGGGATAATATAACCATTTTCATTTAAGTGGCTGTCAATAGACGCAGTATAAAGTTCAATATCAGGGTGAGTTGCTTCTAATGCCTTAATACCTTCAGGGGCAGCAACCAAAACTAATACTTTAATATGCTTACAACCAGCTTTTTTGAGTAGATCGATGGTCGCAATCATTGATCCCCCCGTAGCGAGCATAGGATCAACAATGATGGCTAAACGCTCCTCTACGTCATTCGCTAATTTGGTGAAATACGGAACAGGTTCTAAGGTTTCTTCATTACGATAGATCCCCACTACGCTAATTCTTGCACTTGGAATATGTTCTAACACTCCGTCCATCATTCCAAGACCTGCTCTTAGAATCGGAACAACAGTTACCTTTTTCCCCTTAATACGATCAATCTCAACAGGTCCATTCCAACCTTCAATCGTTACTTTTTCAGTTTCTAAATCTGTTGTTGCTTCGTAAGTAAGTAGGCTACCAACTTCTGTTGCTAATTGACGGAAATCTTTTGTATTCACATCAGCTGCACGCATTAAGCCGATTTTATGTTTAATCAATGGGTGTTTAACTTCAATAACTTTCATTTTTTATCCTCATTATTATTTTGAAGTGGTGCTATTTTAGCAGAAATTCTGTGATTTCCTTTAATTTAAATCAGATAACAATGCCCAAAATGCTTGAATTATCGGTTCTTGTAAACGTCTTTGTTGTACACAAATACCGAGTTCAAAAGGCTGGATAGGGAGTGTCAAATTAAAATAAGAAATCTGATTATTAACAGGACTATGTTGCACGACAATATCAGGTAAGAGAGCAACACCACAACCAACAGCGACCATCGGTACTATCGCCTCGTGTCCTTCAACCGTTGCATAAATTTTCGGTTCTTTGATTTTTTGCAATTTAAACCAGTGATCTATCCGCTTACGAGCTGGCCCCTCTACGGGTAAGATAAAAGGCACATTCTGCCAATCAATTGGCGATTGTTGTAATAACTGTGTTGCAGGGCAAGCTATTCTAGGCACAATGAGTGATAAGGTAATATCATCAATAAAATGGAAAGCGATATTAGGAGGTAATATTTCTGGCTTACCTGTTAAAGATATATCTGCCTGTAAAGATTGTACGCTATGTAATGCCTTAGCGGGATCGCCCGTACTTAGTACAATTTCAATTTTAGGGTAGCGTTTACGAAATTTTTCTAAGATAGTCGGTAGATGGCTATAAGCTGCAGTAACAGAGCAAAATAATTTTAGCTCCCCTTCTAGCTCTTTCTGATGAGGTGATAACTCACGCTGTATTTGTTGCCAATTTTCCCAAGTATGTTTGGCAAAAACAAGAAAACGTTGCCCAGCATCCGTTAAGCAAACTTGGCGATTATCACGCAAAAAGAGCGGTTGCCCAATCTCGTCTTCCATTCGCTGAATTTGACGAGAAAGGGTTGATGCACTCATATGATTCTTTTCAGCAGAGCGAATAAAACTTTTCGTCTGAACAATATCAAGAAAAAGTTTAAGGTTTTGGAAGTTCATTCTTTTTATGATGTTCTAAGATCACTTGTTTAAATAAGCTATCAATTTGCTGTGATATTTTCTCACTTGAGAAGTCTTGTACTCGAATTAAGCTCTGTCTGGAATAATATTGTCTTAATTCATCGTTGTTTAAAAGCTCAAGTACGGCATCAATAAACATTTCTTTATTATGCATTGGAATTAATTTCCCATATTCACTATTCGCACCTAAAATATCTTTAGGTCCAGTAGGGCAATCCATAGCAACAACAGGAACGCCTAGAGCCATACTTTCTAGTAACACAGTGGGTAGTCCTTCTTTTTCAGATGTATGCAAAAACAAACGAGCATTCTTCATATATGGATATGGATTTTCTACTTCACCTAATAAGAAGCATCTATTCTCTAAATTTAATTGAGATATTTTAGTTTTTAGCTGAACATATTCATCACCTTTTCCAATAATATAAAGATCCTCTTGAATCCCTTTCTCGACCAGTTTTGCAAAAATATCAATTAAATCAGAATGTCGTTTTAAGCTATCTAGCCTAGCAACTTGGACTAAATATGATTTAGAGGTGATTTTAATATCAGAGTCATATTCTGATTTGGTACGAATGTTATTAAAATCAATAGGGTTGTATAGAGTAGTTATTTTATTACTTTCTATTTCTAAAGAGAGTAATTGTTGT
The DNA here is from genome assembly GCF_009761375.1 of Ursidibacter arcticus. Lineage (GTDB taxonomy): Bacteria > Pseudomonadota > Gammaproteobacteria > Enterobacterales > Pasteurellaceae > Ursidibacter > Ursidibacter arcticus. The sequence goes on from NZ_LEKM01000104.1 coordinate 11,045, forward strand.
TCCATTTCATCAGTAATGGTAATAATCTTATCATACTTTTTTAAAAGATTTTTTCTTCGCGATGAGAATTTATTTAGATTAATTGATGAATGAACCCACCGCATAGTAGGAATACTGATTTTATTAAAAGACAAATATTGATCAAATTGTTCAGAAAAACCAATGATTAGATCATAATTTCCAGTTAGAATATAATCCTTTAATTTTCTTTTTATTATTATTTTTTCACGAATTCTAAAAATCTTCTCTTTTATTCTATTAAGGATATTTGATTTTTTATTTCTTTTCATTCTTGATGATATTAAAAAATATTCTTTGTCAAATGCATATTTGGTATTAACTCCATCAGGAATATCCTTGGAAAAAACACTATCATCAGTATTAAATAGAATGAATAAATCTGTCTTAACATCCTCCTTATCTTTTAAAATATCAAGATAATTGATTAGAACCTTTTCAACCCCACCAACAATTAGCCATTTATTCAATATTAATACTTTCATTTCCCACTTCCAAATTTCTTTCTTTAAATTAATTGGATTAACCAATAAAATATTTTCCATTAACCTGTTATTGATTATTATTTGCTAAAGATATTATACTTTCTTTTAGTTTATGTATATGATTAGTTAGTGTCGGGTTATAATTAAGTATTTTATAGGGGTCTAAAATCCTATGTTTATTGCTTTCTTTATATTTTATTGATTGAGCTATTACATTCTCTAATGAGAATTTATCATTTTTTATAAAAGATAAATTTAAATCATCATTCAATGTTTCAAGGCAAGCCATATTTTTTGAGAAAATGATCGGTGTGCCAGATAAAATAGACTCTATCCCTACTAAACCAAAAGGCTCATAAATTGACGCCATTATAGTAAAATCTGCGGCTCTATATAACTCCGGCATATCGTCACGATACCCTAAATAGCGTATATTTTTTGTTTCTTCTACAGGGGAACCTACTACTACAAGTTTTATTGGAAGATCAGTTTTTTCAAAAAATTGCTTTAACTCTTGAAAACCTTTTCGATAATGACCTGTTGATGGGAATAAGTAGATGATTTCATTTTCTAAAAAACCTAATTTTTTTCTTAGCTTATCTCGTTCAGAATCTGAAATGGTATGGAATCTTTCGGTATCGACAGGGGGATATATAACCTTTATTTTTTTAGGATCAAGATTATACAATTCCACTAGCTCATCTTTCATTAAATTTGAATGAGCAATAATTAATCTTGCTGTATTAAAGCATTTTTGTTCATTAGCAATTTTGAATCTATCAACAAGTGTTGGTTTTTTATTTATTGCTCTTAAATATCCCTTATGTTGTCCACCACAAATAGTAATATCGTTATAGGTGTGGGTCATAGATAGAATAATTTCATCACTTTGCTTATGTTTTTTTATAAAATTGGATAGAAAAGGCAATCTCAGTTTTTTAGGAATAAAACTCAAATTTGCTTTTAGTGGGTTAATCTTATTATATTCTGCAAGTTGAGAATCAAAATAAGTTGAATAGACATTACACTTAATATTCTGTTGATAGAAACCATTTATAATATCCAACACATATCTTTCACTTCCACCACCTTTTTTAAATTTTAAACAAGCGATTGAGATATTCATTTTATGTTACCTATTAAATAATAAATATGTTTTTTTGTTAATTTTATCTACAATTGTGTAGTATTCTCTTCTTAATTTCTCCAGTAATGTTCTGTTTTGTTTATCTTTTAACGATTGAATGTTACTTTCAATAGCAGTATTTGGTTTAATACAAGCTGGGTGTACACAAAATAAATTGACTTTATGTTCCCAAAATCTATCCATAGAGATATCAACTTCATAAACCCATTCTTTTTCATAATAGTTAATTAGTTTTCTTGCTGCATTGGGAGTAATAAAGTAGCCACTAGTATTTCCAAAAGAAATATCTACTTTAGATACAACAGTGCTGTTTATTTTTACAACAGGACTGCTCTTTAATGTTTTAAAGGTAGGAGGAGAAAACCAGAAGAATTCGAAATTATTTTGTTCTGAATATGTAAATTGATAAACATCTATAAAGTTATCTTGTAGTAAAGAATCATCTTCTAACACAATAATGGGTTGATTCAATTCAACACACTTTTCCCATAAAAGATAGTGACTAGCCCAGCAACCAAGCTGTGATAAACTCATATAGTTACCCTTACGGGTAAAACGTTTTTGTTTATTATATTTTTTAAAAAGATAGAAATCTGGGTTGTCATTCCCATTGATGGCTGAGAAAAAATTATACTGAATAGGACTCTGTAATTGTTTATTAAGCTGTTCAAATTGTTCTATGATAAATTGCTTACGCTCTATTGACTTAGCTAAATTGATGATAAAAATGGGGGTTGAATTGGTATTTTGCATATCACTATTCCGTATAGACAAAACCCCACAACTGTGGGGTTTTTAAATTTAATCATTAGTTGATTATTTTTTGCTTGGAATGCTGAAGCGTTTGTTAAAACGTTCAACACGACCACCAGTATCAACAACACGTTGTTTACCAGTGTAGAACGGGTGGCAGTTACCACACACGTCTAAGTTTAAATCTTTACCCACTGTTGAGCGAGTTTTAATTACGTTACCGCAAGAACAAGTTGCAGTAATTTCTACATAGTTAGGATGAATACCTTGTTTCATTATGGAAAACCTCTAAAGAAGCCATATCGCCATCAGAGCATACAACTCGGCTGTCTGATACCATATGTATGAATATTCGCTGAGAATCTCAGCACCAAAAGAGCAAGCATTCTACTCTAATTTTTTCTCAAATTCAATCATCGTTATTGTGAAATAGATCACATTTTTAAGCTGAGATAAATAGGGAGCTTTATAGAAAAATAGTGTAGAATCACTTTAAATTTTTATGCTTTCTAAATTACATTTTAAGGAGTCAAAATGACAGAACGCAAAGTTTTAGCCAATGCAATTCGTTTCTTATCAATGGATGCCGTTCAAAAAGCTAATTCAGGACACCCAGGTGCCCCAATGGGAATGGCGGATATTGCCGAAGTATTATGGCGTGATTTCCTTTCGCATAACCCAACTAATCCTGCTTGGGCAAATCGTGATCGCTTTGTATTGTCAAATGGACACGGCTCAATGTTAATTTATAGCTTGTTACATTTAACAGGTTATGATCTTTCAATTGAAGACTTGAAACAGTTCCGTCAATTACACTCAAAAACACCAGGTCACCCAGAATATGGCTATGCACCAGGTGTAGAAACCACTACTGGCCCATTAGGTCAAGGGATCACTAATGCAGTGGGAATGGCACTGGCAGAAAAAACATTAGCTGCACAATTCAACCGAGAAGGACACAATATTGTAAACCATTATACTTATGCATTCCTTGGCGATGGTTGTTTAATGGAAGGAATTTCTCACGAAGCTTGTTCATTAGCAGGAACATTAGGATTAGGTAAGCTGATCGCATTCTATGATGATAATAATATCTCTATTGATGGTCACGTTGATGGCTGGTTCTCAGATGATACCGCGTTACGTTTTGAGTCCTATGGCTGGCAAGTTATTCGTAATGTCGATGGACACGATGCAGAACAAATCAAATTTGCGATTGAAAATGCTCAGGCAGAAACAGAGCGTCCAACTTTAATTATTTGTAAAACTATTATTGGGTATGGTTCACCAAACAAATCTAATTCTCACGATTGCCACGGTGCACCACTAGGTGATGCTGAAATTGCAGCAGCTCGCGAATTTTTACAATGGGAACACGCACCATTTGAAATTCCAGCAGATATTTATGCTAAATGGGACGCTAAAGCGAAAGGACAAGTTGCAGAGAAAGAATGGAATGCAAAATTTGCTGCTTATCAAGCCGCTTATCCAGAGCTTGCAGCAGAATTTGAACGTCGTGTAAACGGTAACTTACCAACAAATTGGGCTGCGGAATCACAAGCATTTATCGAGAAACTACAAGCGAATCCTGCGACAATCGCAAGCCGTAAAGCCTCTCAAAATGCGATTGAAGCCTATGCACATATTCTTCCTGAATTTTTAGGTGGCTCAGCGGACTTAGCAAGTTCTAACTTAACATTATGGTCTGGTTCTAAACCAATTCGTGCAGATTACAATGTTGATGGCAACTATGTAAACTATGGCGTGCGTGAGTTTGGTATGTCTGCCATTATGAATGGTATTGCATTGCACGGTGGATTTATCCCTTATGGTGCAACATTCTTAATGTTTATGGAATATGCACATAACGCCGTGCGTATGGCTGCATTGATGAAACAGCGTGTTCTTTTTGTTTATACCCACGACTCTATCGGCTTAGGTGAAGATGGTCCGACTCACCAACCTGTTGAGCAAACATCGGCTTTACGTCTAATTCCAAATTTAGATACTTGGAGACCTTGTGACCAAGTCGAATCAGCAGTTGCGTGGAAAGCTGCCGTTGAGAAGAAAACAGGCCCAAGTGCATTAATTTTCACACGTCAGAACTTAGTTCAAATGGAACGTAATGCAGAACAATTAGCTAACGTTGCTCGTGGTGGTTATATCTTAAAAGATTGTGATGGCACACCAGAGCTTATCCTTATTGCAACAGGCTCTGAAGTTGAGCTGGCAGTAAAAGCAGCGGAACTCTTAACAAGTGAAGGACGCAAAGTTCGTGTTGTATCAATGCCAAGTACTAATGTATTTGATGCTCAAGATGAAGCTTATCGTGAATCTGTATTACCAAGCTCAGTCACTAAACGTGTTGCGATTGAAGCGGGCATAGCAGATTTCTGGTATAAATATGTAGGATTTGGTGGACGCATTGTTGGAATGAATAGTTTCGGTGAATCTGCTCCAGCTGGCGAATTATTTAAACTTTTCGGCTTTACCGTTGAAAATGTAGTCGCAAAAGCAAAAGAGATCTTATAATCAATTAAATAATAAAGGGGAAATTAAATTTCCCCTCAGATTATTGACAAAGTCTTTTTTCATTCGGACGCCAGCGTGGCGTCCCTACAAGGAAAGTTATAACCAATTGAAAAATAACATATTTTATTTTTGTTATGTAGGGACGCCACGCTGGCGTCCGTTTATTGAATACAACAAATTGAGGTTTGTCATCAATCTATGGTGGGCTAAAGCCCACCCT
>NZ_LEKM01000105.1 GCF_009761375.1 Ursidibacter arcticus
GAATATCTTATGCCTTTGGTTTTTTTTCAGCAATAAAAAACCGACTGTTTTAGTCGGTCCAGACCGCTGACAAACCCTAATTTGTTGTATTCAATAAACGGACGCCAGCGTGGCGTCCCTACACAACAAAATAAAATCTGTTATTTTTCAATTAGTTATAACTTTCCTTGTAGGGACGCCACGCTGGCGTCCGAATGAAAAAAGACTTTGTCAATAATCTGAAATGCCCCTTTCGGGGCATTTAATGTTAATTAGTCACGGCGTCCGCGTTTATCACCAAAACGCTTCTCTTTAAATCCGCCCTTACGCTCTTTAAAGCCACGATCATCACGATCACGTCCACCACGTTTTTCACTACGATCACCACGTCCACGACCTCTTCCCTTTTCTTCATACGGGGAATTATTGCTTGCTGAACTCGCTGGGCCTAATAACGACATTTGCATCGGTTTGCTTAATACACGAGCCTTTTGAGCAAAATGTTGAACTAAGTGATTTGGCATACCTTGTGGTAATTCAATCGTTGAATATTTATCGTGTAATTTAATATGTCCAATGTAGCGGCTACTAATATCTCCTTCATTGGCGATTGCACCAACAATGTGACGAACTTCAACACCATCTTCACGGCCAAGTTCAATACGGTAGAGATCCATTGCAACACCATTATTCTCACGATGTTCACGACCACCACGACGCTCTGCTGAACGTGGGTTTTCACGATCTCGTCCACGGCCACGCTCACCACGAGCCGCTTTGATTTCTGGATCTGGTGGTAAAATCAATTTTTGTTTTTCTTGTAGCAACATCATCATCGCAGCTGCAAGTTCTTCGTGATCTTGATCTGCCGTAAAGAGATCTTCAAGTAACTCACGATAAAGCTCAAGATCGTGGTGTTCTAATTGTAATGAAATTTTCGCCTTAAATTTTTCACGACGTTTTGCCATTAAAATTTCGTGATTTGGTACTGGCACTTCATCAATCGGCTTTTTCATTAAATGTTCGATATTTTTGAGTAAACGGCGTTCACGCGGTTCAACAAATAGTAACGCACGTCCTGAACGACCTGCACGCCCTGTACGTCCAATACGGTGAACATAAGATTCTGCATCTAGCGGAATATCATAGTTCACAACTAAGCTAATACGCTCAATATCAATCCCACGAGCTGCCACATCGGTTGCAACAACGATATCTAAACGACCTGATTTCAAACGCTCTAAAGTTTGTTCACGAGCTTGTTGGGTCATATCACCATTTAATGCCGCTGCACGATAGCCGTTACGTTCGAGTAATTCTGTTACATCAGTTGTGCCTGTTTTGGTGCGAGTAAAGATAATTGACGCATCAAATTCTTCCACTTCTAAGAAACGTAATAGTGCATCATTCTTACGGAAACCATTCACTAACCAGTAGCTTTGAGTAATATCTGGTGCTGAACGCTGAGTCGCTTGAATTTTAACTTCTTGTGGATCATTCATAAAACGGCGTGTAATACGGCGGATTGGCTCTGGCATTGTTGCCGAAAATAACGCTGTTTGGTGATTTTCAGGTAATTCCGCCATTACTGTTTCTACATCTTCAATAAAGCCCATTCGTAACATTTCATCAGCTTCATCTAATACAATAGTTTTTAATGCAGAAAGATCTAAAGTACCGCGACGGATATGGTCAAGAATACGTCCTGGTGTTCCAACCACAACTTGTGAGCCTTGTTTTAACGCACGAATTTGAATATCGTAACGCTGACCACCGTAAATGGTAACAACACGAACGCCTTTCATATTTTTTGTAAATTGTTCACAAGCATCAGCAACTTGGATTGCAAGCTCACGGGTAGGTGCCATAACAAGCATTTGTGGGTGACGTTTTTCAACATCAATTTGTGCTAATACAGGCAATGAAAATGCCGCAGTTTTACCACTTCCTGTTTGTGCCATACCTAAAACATCACGCCCTTCGAGTAAGTGGGGAATACAGGCTTGTTGAATAGGTGATGGGGTTACAAACCCCATTTCTGTTACAGCATCAAGGATAGATAGTGGTAAGCCTAAATCGGCAAAAGTCATAGTGTTAGTTGTCATAAAATTCCAAAATAAATGAGGTTCTATTTGCCTATTAAGCAAAGAAAACCGATACAAAATTATATTGTTGAGCTTTTTAGGTAAGAAAAATAAATAGAAAACAAATCAATGCTTTATATAACTTGTCACACAGTACAAGCGGTGGAATTTACAAAATATTTTGCAAATCTGACCGCTTTATCGTCCTAATTTATCCCAACAACAACTTTCCCAATAGTTATGGGAGCTGTCTTATTAGCACGCAAGCGAGCTAATTCAAACAAGGCAAAACGATACTCAACAAAGTTATATACTTGATTTGCAATAGTCAGACGGAATAGGCTAGATGCCTCTTCTACTTGATTCAATTTGAGTGTTTGTTTTGCAAGATAAAAATAAGTTTCAGTTAAAATTTCAGCATACTGAGCTGTATTCGGCTCAGCTTGAGCATTCATTTTTAACCGAAGCTGTTCAAGGGTGTAATCCCCAAGAAAATAGGAAACGATATTTGTTCCCCAAAATGTATCAGCTAACCCTTTTGAACGGGTTGCTAAATTAGCTTTTGCTTCACTCGGCGATAACTCTAATTCATTGAAATATAACCATAAAACACGATAAGGATCGGTTTTATCTGCTTCATAGAAATAGAGTAAATCACGTTCCGCTTCAGCATATCTACCGCTATAATAAAATGATAATCCCCTATTTAAACGAGTATAATCGTAGTTAGGGTCAAGCTCTAATACCGCATTGAATGCATCTACCGAGCTATCATAATCATCTTCCAAGAGTAAATATAAACCTAAGTAATTATATGCTGCCGCCATTTTAGGATTTAGCTCTACCGCTTCAGAAAAATCATTACGAGCAAGCGACCATAAGCCCAAACTATCGTAAATAACACCGCGTTCAAATAATAATTCTGCTTGCTCTGATTTCGTTAATTCCGCCTCTTGAAGAACTAACGTCAAACGAGCAATCATCAATTCTTGTTCAAAACGTAATTGTGGACTGACTTCTGGTAAAAGCAATTTATGTGGAGATATAAGATCTGACACGCGGTTAATACACCCCGTAAGCAGAACTATCGCCATCATATTGATAATAAACAGACGAAAATTTAACAACTTAAAACGTTGTAACATTCATAAAACCTTAGGTAAAAGATTTCTGAATACCTGAGAGTATTCATACAAAAACATCGGAAATAACTATGTTTCTTATACAAGGGACGCATTACACTGCGTCCCTCTAAACAAAATTATTCTGCTAGTTCCTGAGCGTCTTCCACAACATCTGTTGTTTCTGGAGCATTATTCAAGTCTTTCATAGTTAAACGAATACGACCTTGGCGATCGATTTCAACTACTTTTACTTGAACTTCTTGACCGACTTCTAAATAGTCAGCAACACGCTCAACACGAGCATCGGTAATTTGAGAAATATGCACTAAACCTTCTTTACCACCAAGGATAGACACAAATGCACCGAAATCAACTACACGCGTAACTTTACCTTTGTAGATCGCATTGACTTCGACTTCAGCGACAATTTCTTCAATACGTTCCATTACACGTTTTGCTGCATTATTATCTGTTGCAGCAATTTTTACTGTACCGTCATCATCAATATCAATTGATGTACTAGTTTCTTCAGTTAATGCACGAATTGTCGCACCACCTTTACCAATAACATCTTTGATTTTCTTCGGATCAATTTTCATTGTATGGATACGCGGTGCAAAATCTGAGATATCCGCACGAGCAACAGGGATAGCTTGCTCCATTACACCTAAAATATGTAAACGAGCCCCTTTCGCTTGTTTTAAGGCGATACGCATAATTTCAGGGGTGATCCCTTCAATTTTAATATCCATTTGTAACGCAGTTACCCCTTCACGAGTACCCGCTACTTTAAAGTCCATATCACCTAAATGATCTTCATCACCTAGAATATCTGAAAGAACAACAAATTTTTCTTCTTCTTTCACTAAGCCCATTGCAATACCTGCAACAGCGGCTTTAATCGGCACGCCTGCATCCATTAACGCAAGAGATGCACCACATACAGATGCCATAGACGAAGAACCATTTGATTCAGTAATTTCAGAAACCACACGCACTACATACGGGAATTCTTCAGCGGTTGGCATTACAGCTAACACACCACGTTTAGCTAGACGACCGTGACCAATTTCACGGCGTTTTGGTGAACCGATACGACCTGTTTCACCCACAGAATATGGAGGGAAGTTATAGTGGAATAAGAAACGGTCTGATTTTTCACCTGTTAATTCATCAATGATCTGCGCATCACGCTCTGTGCCAAGTGTTGCAACCGCTAATGCTTGTGTTTCGCCACGTGTGAAAATTGCAGAGCCGTGAGTACGAGGTAAAACACCTGTGCAAATATCTAATGCACGAACAGTATCTACCGTACGACCATCAATACGAGGCTCGCCAGCAATAATACGGCTACGAACGATTTGGCTTTCTAATGCGGTAATAATATCAATAATTTTGCCTTCAGAAACACTTTCATCTTCAGCGGTTAAAGTCGCAATGACATCGGCTTTAATAGCATCAATTTGTTCATAACGAGCTTGTTTTTCAACAATACGATATGCTTCGCCAATGCGTGTTTCAGCTAGTGCTTTCACTTTATTGATTAAATCTGTATTTGGTTCTGGAGCAACCCAATCCCAACGTGGTTTACCTGCTTCTTTTACAAATTCTTTGATGTTTTCAATAACAACTTGTTGCTGCTCGTGACCAAATACCACTGCTGCAAGCATTTGTTCTTCAGTTAAAATATCCGCTTCAGATTCAACCATTAAAACTGCTTTATCTGTACCTGCCACAACTAAATCTAAACGGCTAATTTTTTGTTCTGCCATTGTTGGGTTTAATACGAATTGGTCGTTAATAAAACCAACTCGAGCAGCACCGATTGGACCATTAAACGGCACGCCTGATAATGATAATGCTGCTGATGCACCAATCATTGCGACTAAATCAGGGCTAATTTGTGGATTTACAGAAACAACCGTTGCAATCACTTGAATTTCGTTGAAAAAGCCTTCAGGGAAAAGCGGGCGAACAGGGCGGTCAATTAAACGAGCAATTAAGGTTTCACCTTCAGAAGGGCGACCTTCACGTTTAAAGAATCCACCAGGAATACGACCTGCTGCGTAAGTACGTTCTTGATAATCTACGGTTAATGGAAAGAAATCTTGTCCTTCTTTCACATCTTTTTTAGCAACTACCGTTACAAAAACGGTTGTATCGTCCATACTCGCCATTACCGCTGCTGTTGCTTGACGCGCGATTGCTCCTGTTTCTAATGTAACAGTATGCTGACCATATTTAAATTGTTTTACAATTGGAGTCATTATTCATTTCCTTTAAAAATCTTTAGTTTTATCGTTTTATTTCTTAAAAATTGCGACTAGCAAAAATCATCTCGCTTAATGAGATAACTTTTGATAGCCGCCTCTTACATACCTAGAAACAAAACTGGCGTATTATACAGAAATTTAGATAAAAATCGCCTAGTATTTCGTAAATTTGGAAAATTTATTGTTAAAGTAATCACTTATCTTTGAATAAATTCTACCATTACTCCGTATATCTCTAATCAATAGAGATATACGGAGTAACTATACAAACTACTTATACTCTCTCACATTCCAATTTATTCATACAACAATAACCTAATGTCATTGTTTGAGTATGATAGCTTTGTAATGTGCAACGATGACCAACACTCACAATGATACTTTCAGGGAGCAATTTTCTCACTAGTTCGTATAGCTGTCTCTCCATTGTTTCTTCAAGTGCTGACGTTGTTTCATCAAGTAAAATTAATGCTGGTTTGGTTAATAAAATTCGCACAAAGGCAATGCGTTGCAATTCACCGGGTGAAAGAATTTGTTGCCAATCTTTTTCTTCATTTAGCATTTCGCTGTATTTTTCTAAGCGACATTGTTTCATTACGCTGACTAATTCATCTTCCGTTGCTTGAATAGCAGGGTAACAAATCGCCTCTTTCAATGTTCCTTGTGGTACATAAGAGCGTTGTGGCAGAAATAATGCATTTTGTTGAGATGGTGCAGTAATATGCCCTGTGGTTTTAATCGGATAAATTCCTGCTAACACTTTTAGCAATGTCGTTTTTCCTGTTCCTGATGCCCCTTGAATAAGTAATGCGTCACCACTTTTTAATGAAAAATTCACATTTTCTAATAATGTACGCCCATCAATCCCTTGAATAGTTAAATTAGAAACGGTTAAACGCTGTTCATCAACCGTTACAACGGCTTTTTCTTCGGTATTGAGATGTTCTAAAGTGGTAAAAAAGCCGTATAGACGATTTAATCTTGCTTGGTATAAGGTAAATTCATCATAAAATAGGCGGAAAAATGATAATGCTCGCATTAAACGGTTAAACGACTGCACCGTTTGGTGCATATCTCCCAGTGTAACTTGGCCTGCAAAAAAGCGTTGAGATTGCAACATTAGCGGTAAAATCATTGCAATTTGTGTTACACCCGTATTAAAACCGTCCAAGCCCAACATTCTTCGTACAATGTTCCAACGATTATGAATAACTGCCGAGAATTTTTCTTGAAGATTTTGCTGTTGCTTTGAATTTCTCAAGCTCCGAAACCACCGAAACTTCCTCTAACGTTGCATTGGTTTGCTGCTCTTGAGCAAGAAGATTAAAAGATAAACCTGCAAATAATGAGGTATAAATGATGTTGTGTTTGAATGTCATAAATTTGCTCTCAATAAATGTAAATAAATTGTTTCTGAAAATAATTATCAAAAACAACTAATAATACAACAAAATGGCAACTAAAACGTTTTAGCCATCAAAATTTACACAACTTTAATTTTAAATAAAAAATAAAATCAAAACCTACAATAAATCATTTACATACTATGAAAAATAAGCTATCTATATTGTGTCTTTTTTGACAAATTTATAACAAATACATAACAATAAATTTGCAATATTACTTGCAATAAGGATAGTTTTATGCAGAACACAGAACACATTATTTGGACAAAAACTAAATACCTTGTCAAATTATCTACTCTCACAACTCCCATTTTATTCGCCTTAACGCCAAATGCTTTTGCCGCAAAAGTGCCTGACGGCGTTATCTTGGCTGATAAACAAGAAGTACGAATTCAAGCAACTGCAGAGCCTGCAACGCTAGATCCACAGAAAATGGAAGGAGTATCTGAAAGCTACTATGCTCGCCAACTCTTAGAAGGATTAGTGAATACTGATGACGAAGATAATATTATCCCTGGTGTTGCAGAACGTTGGGAATCTTCGGCTGATAACCAAACCGTTACCTTCTATTTGCGTAAAAATGCCAAATGGTCAAATGGCGATCCTGTTACTGCACACGACTTTGTTTATGCTTGGCAACGTTTAGTCGATCCTACGACCGCTTCACCTTATGCAACCTACCTAGAATTTATGAAAATGGAAAATGTTGCGGACATCGTGGCAGGTAAAAAATCACCTGATACATTAGGGGTAAAAGCAGTTGATGATTATACTTTACAATTAACATTAACCGCCCCCGTTCCCTACGCAGCCGAACTAACTCAACACTCTTCACTCTATCCTGTACATAAAGCAACGGTTGAAAAATATGGGGATAATTGGACTCGCCCAGAGCATTTCGTTGGAAACGGTGCATATAAACTCGGAGAGCGTATTCTAAATGAAAAAGTAGATTTGGAACGCAGTTCTACTTATTGGAATAACAATGAAACAGTGATCAATAAAGCAACTATTTATATTTTAAATGAGAATGCTGCCATCGCACGTTTCCGTACGGGCGAAATTGATATTGCAAATATTCCTTCAACGCTCTACAAAGATCCTAAATTCCGTAAGCAGTTTGATTCACAAATCCATAATTCTCGCAAACTTGGAACATTCACCTATGAAATGAATCTTGCTAAAGCTCCATTTAATGATATTCGTGTGCGTAAAGCCCTCGATCTTGCTTTAGAGCGTGAAGTGATTACAGATAAAGTACTAGGCTTTGGACAAACTCCGACTTATCGCTTTACGCCAAGTTATATCGGTGGAGGTGAAAAAATTAAGCAACCTGAATATGCTAATTGGACACAACAACAACGCAACGAAGAAGCTAAAAAACTATTAAAAGATGCTGGTTATAGTAAATCTAACCCACTTAAAACAGAGCTACTTTATAACACCAATGAAGGCTTAAAAAATATTGCTGTTGCTGCCACTGCAATGTGGAAGAAAAACTTAGATGGTATGGCTGATATTACACTCAGAAATATTGAGTGGAAAACGTTTTTAGATACCAAACAGCAAAAAAATTACACCTTAGCCTTTAGTGCTTGGATCGCTGATTATAATGATGCCAGTACATTCTTAACCTACTATTTATCTAATAGTGAACAGAATAAAATTGGTTTCAAAAGTGAGAAATTTGATAAGTTAATCAACGACTCTTACTATGCAAAAACCCCTGAAGAACGAGCCGAGATTTACGCACAAGCAGAAGATGAATTAGGTAAACATCACCCATTTGTTGCTATTTACCACTATGCAGGCTTATTTATTAAAAATCCTAAATTAAAAGGCTATGAAGGAAAAAGCCCACAAGGTATTTACTTCCTACGCGATCTCTATGTAGAGAAATAACCTTACTCTTTTTCTAATCTAATAGTAAGCGGTCAGTTTCTTGTAAAATTTTACATAAAACTAACCGCTTATTTTTATAATTCTCGGATAAATTAAGCTATCCCACATTCTTTTAATCCGTAAAAAACGGTATAATTAGCCTCCTTCCTTAATCAACCTTGTTATTTTATATGCAAAAACTTCTTTATCCTGTTGATTCCAAACCACCATTTGGATTAACACTATTATTAGCTTCACAACATTTACTCGCAGCACTTGGCGGTATTATTGCTGTTCCACTTGTGCTAGGTAATGTATTACAACTTCCAACAGCAGATACGATTGTTTTAGTCAATGCTGCATTATTAGTGTCTGGCATCGTGACTATTATTCAGTGTCAAGGTGTCGGTCCAATCGGGCTACGCCTACCAAGCGTAATGGGAACAAGCTTTACTTTCGTTGCAGCTGCTCTAGCCATCGGCTTTAGTGAATATGGTGTGGCAGGTATTCTCGGCTCATCATTAGTAGGGTCTTTAGTGATGATTATCGGCAGTTTCTTTATGCCTTATGTGCGTAAACTATTCCCACCTGTTGTTACTGGCGTTGTGGTAATGATGATCGGCTTAAGCCTTATTCCTGTTGCAGTGGACTGGTTCGCTGGTGGACAGAAAGGCGATCCTAACTATGCAGATCCTGCTAATTTAGCTATGGCAACATTTGTATTAGTTTTGGTTGTTGCATTAGTACAATGGGGCAAAGGAATCTTCTCTGCTGCCGCTATCGTAATTGGTATTTTAGTTGGCTATCTCGTAGCACTAGCGTTGGGTTGGATCAACTTTGACAGCGTAAAAAATGCAGAGCTCTTCGCAGTGCCACAGCCACTACATTTTGGCTTAGCTTTCCCTATTTCTGGCATTATTGGAATGAGTATTGCTTACTTAGTAACTATTGTTGAATCAAGCGGTAACTTTTTAGCATTAGGTAACGCAACACAAACGGAGATCACAGGTAAACATCTGCGTGGTGGCGTATTGTGTGATGGTTTAGGATCTGCTTTTGCAGCAATAATGTCCACAACCCCATTCTCATCATTCTCACAAAATATCGGCGTTATCTCACTCACAGGCGTTGCAAGCCGCTATGTAGTAACAATTATGGGAGTTTTACTCGTGTTAGCTGGCGTATTCCCTGTATTTGGTGCATTGATTGTTTCAATTCCTATGCCAGTATTAGGTGGTGCAGGTTTAATGATGTTTGCAATGATTATTGCAGCAGGTATTCAAATGCTAGATAAAGTAGAACGTAGTAAACGTAATGGATTGATTATTGCTATTTCTATTGGCTGTGGCTTAGCGGTAACAACACGCCCTGAATTACTTGATAAATTACCAAGTTTCTTTAAAGAGATCTTCGGTTCTGGTATTACAGTAGGTTCATTACTGGCACTCACACTCAACCTGATTTTGCCACAAGATAAAGAACATTCTGAAAAATAATTAGATCAATATCTATTTCCTACTTGAAAAGTAGGAAATAAATCTCTATCTTGTGTAACCATATAACGCTTCGTTAGATAGAAGCGTTTCTTTTTATCACTCAATTAAGGAAACACTATGAGCAAAGTAATTCATACTACTGACGCAACATTTGAACAAGACGTATTAAAATCAGATGTCCCTGTTTTATTAGATTTTTGGGCACCTTGGTGTGGACCTTGTCGTGCAATCGGCCCTGTATTAGATGATTTAGCAGAACAAGTTGGTGAAAATGCACGTATCGTAAAAATGAATGTTGATGAAAACCAACAAGTACCTGCACAATTCGGCGTACGCAGTATCCCATTCTTACTTATTTTCAAAAATGGTGAAGTTGTAGCACAACAAGTTGGTGCTCAAAACTTACCTGCATTTTTAGAGAACTTAAAATAGTTATTTAAAGTTAATTATCAACAATTACCCCTATTCTAAATAAGATTAGAAGGTTCAATATAGTGTATATGGGCAGAAGGTATTCTTTCTGTCTACTATGCCTTAAACAACAAAAAGCAGGCTTTTAGCCTGCTTTTCTGTTTTCATACTGAAAATTAAACTTTTTGCATTGCAGCAACTTCTGCAGCGAAGTCTGTTTCAACTTTCTCAATACCTTCACCAACTTCTAAACGAATGAAGTTAGATACAGAGGTATTTACTGATTTTAAGTAGCTACCTACTGATTGAGAAGGATCCATTACAAATGCTTGACCTGTTAATGATACTTCACCAGTAAATTTAGCCATACGGCCTTCAACCATTTTCTCTGCGATTTCTTTTGGTTTACCTGAGTTCATTGCGATTTCGATTTGAATTTCACGCTCTTTCGCAACAACATCAGCAGATACGTCTTCTGGGTTTACGAATTCAGGTTTAGATGCAGCAACGTGCATTGCAACTTTCTTCAATTCTTCTTCTGAACCTTCACCAGCTACTAATACACCGATTTTCGCACCGTGTAAGTATTGTGCAATCACTTGACCATCTAAGTATTGAACACGACGAATGTTCATATTCTCACCAATTTTAGCAACTAAAGCGACACGTTGCTCTTCGAATTGTGCAGCTAATGCTTCAATTGAGATACCTTTGTTTGCTAATGCATAGTCAGCAACTTCATTTGCTAAACCTAAGAAACCTGCATCTTTTGCTACGAAGTCAGTTTGGCAGTTCATTTCAACTAATACACCAAAACCTGCACCAACACGAGCTAAGATTACACCTTCAGCTGCGATGTTACCTGCTTTTTTAGCCGCTTTAGCTTGACCAGATTTACGCATATTATCGATTGCTAACTCGATATCACCGTTTGCTTCTACTAACGCTTTTTTACATTCCATCATTCCAGCGCCTGTACGCTCACGAAGTTCTTTTACTAGAGATGCTGTAATTTCAGCCATTTTCTTATTCCTCTTAAATATAAACAAAGAAAGCAGGGGAATTGTCGCCCCTGCTTCACAAATTACGAATGTGTATAGGGCTTATGCCTTAATACGATTATTCAGCCGCTTCTTCTGCAACGATTTCAACTTCTTGACCACGACCTTCTTTGATTGCTGCAACAGCTGCATCTAAGTAAAGTTGGATCGCACGAGCTGCGTCATCGTTACCAGGGATAACGTAGTTTACGCCATCTGGGCTTGCGTTAGTATCAACGATAGCAAATACAGGAATACCTAAGTTGTTTGCTTCTTTGATTGCGATATGTTCGTAGTCTGCACCGATTACAAAAATTGCATCTGGAAGACCAGCCATATCTTTAATACCGCCTAAGCTTAATTCTAATTTCTCAAGCTCACGAGTACGCATTAATGCTTCTTTCTTAGTAATTTTATCGAAAGTACCATCTTGAGTTTGAGTTTCTAAATCTTTTAAGCGTTTGATTGATTGACGAACTGTTTTCCAGTTAGTCAACATACCACCTAACCAACGGTGGTTTACGTAGAATTGTTGGCTCTCTACTGCTGCTGCTTTCACTGCATCAGACGCTGCACGTTTTGTACCAACGAAAAGAATTTTACCGTTGTTACTTGCAATGCGTGTTAATTCCGCTAATGCATCGTTGAATAATGGTAATGTTTTCTCTAAGTTGATGATATGAACACCGTTACGCGCACCGAAAATGAAAGGTTTCATTTTTGGATTCCAGTAACGAGTTTGGTGACCGAAGTGAACGCCTGCGTTAAGCATATCGCGCATAGATACTTGTGCCATAAGAAATTTCCTTTATGTTAGTTCCCATTTTTATGGGAAGGGTTTTGCCTCCACATATCCTGTATATCGACCATTAAAACAGTTTATTTTAACAGCACCCCGATAATCAGTTTGTGATATGTGTGTGATTTTGGGTTAATAAAAAATAATGTTTTTTGAGCTGTTTTTTCAGAGAAAAAGCAAGCACAAAAAACGGACGGATTTTACAGAAAAGCAAAGAAAAAAGCTATAACTATTTCACGACAAGCGGTGAGTTTTGCAAAAAATTTCGCATTTCACACCGCTTGTAAACCCGTTATGCTTTTTTCTTCGTTGGACGTTGCCAATTTTGAATATGGCGTTGTGGTACACGAGTAATCACTAATTCCTTTTCCGCCACATCTTTGGTTACTGTTGAACCCGCACCAATAGTTGAGCCACTTGCAATCGTTACTGGGGCAACCAACTGACTATCAGATCCAACAAATACATCATCACCGATGATTGTTTTAAATTTATTCGCTCCATCATAGTTACAGGTAATGACACCAGCACCAATATTACAATTTGCTCCTACTTCAGCATCACCAACATAAGCGAGATGATTGACCTTTGATCCAATACCCACTTGTGCATTTTTAATCTCAACAAAGTTACCGACATGAGTATCTTCGGCTAATTGCGTACCTGGACGTAAACGAGAGAATGGTCCAATTTTAGCTTGCTTACCAATAATGGCATCTTCAATTACAGAATAAGGTTTGATCTCTACATCATCACCAATTTCACAATTTTTCAGTACTGAACCAACCCCAATTTTGACACGATCACCTAGCTTAATTTCGCCCTCTAGCACAACATTCACATCAATATAAACATCTTTACCGTGTGAAACCGTACCACGCACATCAAAACGTTGTGGATCAACAATAGTCACGCCCGCTAACAATAATTTTTCAGCCTGTGTTTTTTGGTAGTAGCGTTCTAAAGCGGCAAGTTGTAGGCGATTATTTGCACCTTCCACTTCCATTAAATCCGTTGCTTGCACTGCTTGCACCTTAAAGCCATCACGATTTGCCATTGCAATTACATCGGTAATGTAATACTCGCCTTGAGCATTATTATTGTTTAATTGAGCCAACCATTTTTTGAAACTCGCACCGCTCGCCACCATTACGCCAGTATTGATTTCTTGGATTTTTAACTGTTCAGGATTAGCATCTTTTTGTTCAACAATCGCTACCACAGAACCATTTTTACGAATAATACGTCCGTAACCAGTGGGGTTCGCTAACTCGACTGTCAGTAATGCGATACCATTTTCAGGTTTAGCTGCAATGAGTTTTTCTAACGTTGCTTTGGTAATGAGTGGCGAATCACCATATACCATTAAAATGTTTTCATCGTCAGCAAAAAATGGTGCAGCTTGTTGCATTGCGTGTCCTGTCCCAAGTTGTTCGGCTTGTAATACCCAATTTACAGGCTCATTCGCTAAACGTTGTTGTAACAAATCGCCACCGTGTCCATAAATTAAATGAATTTGTTTAGCATCAAGCTGTTTTGCGGTATCAATTACGTGTTTTACCATCGGTTTTCCTGCAATAGGGTGTAAAACCTTCGGTAAATCTGAATACATACGAGTACCTTTACCCGCTGCAAGAATAACAACGCTAAGTTGAGTCATTTTGAAATCCTTATAAGAAAAAATTGTGTCTATTCTACCGAAATTTAATAAAGATGCGAAATATATAGGAGAGAACATATTTACCAACATCCCAAAATATAAGGAATAAAAAAAACTCCAAACATAATAAAATGTTTGGAGATAAGTTATTTTAACAAGGAATTATCTATGAATATGAAAACAGATATATCTATTGAATGGCGGTGAGAGGGGGATTCGAACCCCCGATACAGTCTCCCATATACACGCTTTCCAGGCGTGCTCCTTCAACCACTCGGACATCTCACCGAATCAATAAAAAATGTGCATATAAATGCACATTTCTAAATCTTCAAGAACTATACAAAAATTTAATTGACTAAGCAAGGAGTTTTTCTGTTTTGTATAGTGTTTGTAAATTTAGTGACCATGTCCTACACAGTTTGTCGATTTTGGAGCTACTTCACCTTGTTCAAGCCACTCTTGTTGCGTATAGGTATGCAACGCTAATGCGTGAACACCGTTAGCTAATTCATCGGCTAAGCATTGATACACACTACGATGACGAGTCAGTGTACGCATTTGTTCAAATTGAGCTGAAACAAGGGTTACTTTAAAATGGGATTCTGCTCCACGTCCAGAACTATGGCGATGGCTCTCATTTTCAACTTGTAGCACACTGGGTGCGAATTGTTCAGTTAGTTTTTGAATAATAGTTTGTTGTACAGACATTGTTTCTCCTGAATGATTGGAAATTTAGTAAGATAATACTATACTTTACCCATAATTTATTCATTATATAAGGAAGGTTTTATGAAACTCACAAAAAAAGCAATACTCATCGCTTCTTTATTTGGTACAGCAGTATTAGCAGGCTGTCAAAGTCAATCAAATACACTGACATTTAATGTACCGTCACCGACTGCGGTGTTTAATACAAATAATCAAACAGCATTAGTAAATGTAATGACTCAGGATTTACGCCCTTCAGCAGAAGTAGCAAGCTATACTGATAGTGGAAATATTGTTCGTTTAAATGCAGTACCACAAGTTGCCCACTTATTTCAGCAAGCAATGCAACAAAACTTAAATAGCAAAGGATTCACAATTGTTCAAGGTGCAGGAAATGCCAATGTTACAGTCAAAATAAAACGTTTCTTTGCAGATGTAGAGCAAGGTAATTTACGCTACAAAGTAAGTGCTAATGTTGATGTTGAAGTCGCTGTACAGGGCGTAAAAGGTAATTTTAGTAAGAACTTTAGCACCGCTCGTTCTTATGAAGGTGCATTCGGAGCCAATAATAAAGAGATTCATAATGTATTAAATCTGGCATACACTGATGCAATCCAATCTATCTATAATGATAATGAAGTTGGTAATGCCATTCATCAATTCAAATAAGTAGTGAAGTGGGGGATATATAAAGCCCCCAATATCTATCAGAATCAAAGTTACAATTTTTAGTTTAAACTCTCCAATCTTAACTTCTCAATCTCATTAGTAAATTCAGTAATATCATCAAAACTTAAATAGACTGAAGCGAAGCGGATATATGCCACTTTATCGAGAGATTTCAAAGCATCAAGAACAAGGTTTCCAACATATTTACTTGAAATTTCTCGCTCTCCCGTTGCTTGAAGTTGTAGAACAATGTTATTGATAGCTTTTTCAAGTTCATCAGCACTAACGGGGCGTTTTTCTAATGCTCGGCTTAATCCTAAGCGAAGTTTTTGAATATTAAAAGGCTCTCTATTGCCATTATTTTTCACAATATGAGGCACTAATAATTCTGCTGTTTCAAATGTGGTAAAACGTTCTTTACATTGAATACATTCTCTACGGCGGCGAATTTGATAGCCATCTGCCGTTAAACGAGAATCGACCACTTTGGTTTCATCTTCAGCACAAAAAGGGCAACGCATTATTTTTTTCCTTGCTGTTCTAAAAAGAGTTTATGCAAATTTTCTGTTGGTGGTGGCATTTGTAAGTAAAAGCCTTGAGTTTGAATTTTTTGCAAAACATCTTGCTTATCCGCCCGCTTTAATGGCTTTTCACCATTCAAATTAAATAACATCACAAATTGTGGCTTGCCAAATAATTGACGTAGTTCATCAGGCACTTGATCAAATTGATCTCGTTTTTCCACAAAAAGATACATTCCTTCTTTTTTACTACTTTTATAAATTGCACATAACATCTTTAATACTCATCATCATAAGCTGCACCTTGATAATTATCAAAGCGAGAAAATTGACCTTGGAAAGTTAAACGCACTCGCCCAATCGGGCCATTACGTTGTTTACCGATAATAATTTCGGCAATACCTTTCAGATCAGAATTATCGTGATACACCTCATCACGATAGATAAACATAATTAAATCAGCATCTTGTTCAATAGAGCCAGATTCACGCAAATCAGAGTTCACAGGGCGTTTATCTGCACGTTGCTCAAGACTACGGTTAAGCTGAGAAAGTGCTACAACAGGCACTTCCAACTCTTTCGCCAGTGCTTTTAAAGAACGAGAAATTTCCGCAATTTCTAATGTTCGGTTGTCGGCAAAGCCAGGGGCTCGCATCAGTTGTAGATAGTCCACCATAATTAAACTTAGCCCACCATTTTCACGATATATTCGTCTTGCCCGAGAACGTAGTTCCGTTGGGGTTAGTCCTGAACTGTCGTCAATATAAATATTCCGTCTTTTTTGAAGTAATGACATTGTGGTAGAGATTTTTGCCCAATCTTCATCATCATCAATTTGCCCAGTTCTAATTTTTGTTTGATCGACACGAGAAAGTGATGCCAACATACGCATCATAATTTGATCTGAGGGCATCTCAAGGCTAAAAATCAGTACTGGCTTATTTGGTCTTTTTACTGTATTGCCATTTTCATCGGTTTCAGTTATATCTGCAAAGGCGGCATTTTCACACAAATTCATTGCGAAAGTTGTTTTTCCCATTGAAGGACGAGCTGCAACAATAATGAGATCGGAAGGTTGTAACCCTGCGGTTTTACGATCTAGATCATCAAATCCTGTCGTAACCCCTGTTATACCGCCATTGTGTTTCGATTTAGATAACATCTCAATACGAGCCAGGGTGTTCATTAAGATAGAATCAATATTTTTCGGGCCATCTTCCCCCGAAGTGCGTTTTTCTGCAATGTGGAAAATTTCACGTTCCGCCTCGTCCAGCACATCTTTCACTAACATTCCTTTCGGCTGATAGCTTAGCGAGGCAATTTTATTACTTGCCGCAATCAGTTCTCGGCGAATGGCTCTTTCACTAATAATCTCCGCATAAGTCAGCACGTTCGCAACACTTGGCGTATTTTTAGATAATTCAGCTAAATAAGCAAAACCACCAATATCTTCAAGAATACCTTTATTTTTGAGAGCCTGATCTAGCGTAATAAGATCAATTGGCTGATGATTACGCACTAATTCGATCATCTGCTCATAGATCAATTTATGGGCATAATTATAAAAATCTGTCGGTTGAACCCGTTCCGCAACGTTATCCCATTGCTCGTTATTCAACATAATTGCCCCTAAAACCGCTTGCTCGGCTTCAAGGGAATGCGGAGCTATATTGATCTGCTCAACTTGCGGATCGGCAGGATTTTTTGACGGGGTAGTGCGAGTTTTAGCCATTATCTACTCTCAAAGTAACGAAAATAAGCGGTAAGTTTAATCCAAAAAATGGTAAATTTAAATTGTTAAAATTTATCCCAAATTGGCTTACATTCTGACGGTAATACTAACCCTTTACCTAATTCAATCCAACCTGCTGGGAAGTGAAAGTCCGATCCTTGAGAGGCGTATAGATCAAATTCGATTGCCCAACGTGCCAATAACTGACGCTGATCGGGTGTTTGTGCACAACCTGCAACTTCAATCCCATCTCCGCCTAGTTGTTTAAATTCAGCAATTAAACGGCGAATCCAGCGAGCAGTTAATTTATAACGCAATGGGTGAGCGATACAAATCACACCGCCAGCTTGGTGCGTAGCCTCAATAGCGTCTGCCATTGAACACCAAATTGGCTTAACGTATGCACTTTTCCCCATTCCTAAATAGCGTTTGAAAGCGTGTTCATCATTTCTAGCATAGCCTTCTGCTACTAAAAAACGAGCATAATGAGCTCGTGTAACTTCACCACTAGCTAATTTTCTTGCCCCTTCATACGCATTAGCAATACCAGCTTTTGCTAATTTTTCACCAATTTGAATAGCACGTTCTTGGCGTAAAGCGGTCTGATTTGCTAATAATTTTACTAATGCAGGGTGAGTTTCATCTACATTTAATGCTGCTAAATGAATGCTCTTTCCTTCCCACAGAATTGAAATTTCAACCCCTGCAATCAAGGTAATCGGCTGATTTTCAGCAGCTTGCTTTGCTTCTGCAATACCTGCAACCGTATCGTGATCTGTCAAAGCAAGCATTTCAATATTCATTTCAACCGCTCGTTGAACTAGCTGTGTTGGTGTGAGTATCCCATCGGACGCAGTACTATGGCTATGTAAATCTCTAATCATTATCTTTTATTTTATAAGTAATCTTAATATTGGTAGGGTGGGCTTTAGCCCACCATCTTATGCCGATTAATTTCGTAAAATTATTCTTTGTACAAATTTCTAATTTTCATATCAACACTATTTCCCCAATCAATAGGGTAAAGTTTAGCCCTTACATCACGATGAAAAGATGAAAAAAGCCAATCTTTTACGCAGTTTACATATTGATGTTTTACGGGGTTGTAATAAATATAATCTATGTGGTTAGCTAGATCCTTCTCATTCCGAATTAAATGCTCCCAAAATCTTCTTTGCCAAATACCAGCTTCCCTACGCTTTAATTGGCTACTACGTTGCTCACGATAATGATCAGGTAAAGATTGGGAAAATACTGTTTTTAGATAGGCAATCCGAGCGGAGAAATTATCATCGCCATCAGGTAATTTCATTATTAAATGAAAGTGATCAGGCAAAATACAAATAGCAATGGTTTTAAAAGGATAACGCTCAAGCGTCTTTTTATAAGCAAACCTAAATAAATCAATGTGAGATACCAGATAATCCTTAGTTCTATCTTGTAAGACTACCGTAAAAAAATAAGTCCCACCTTGTGTAAAATCTCGTCTGTAGTTGGACATAAAAATGCCTACACATTTAATCGGTGGGCTAAAGCCCACCCTACTATTAATCTATTACTCAGCCGTTTTCTTGTCACAAGATTTTAAAGAGACAGACCACTCTGCACCTGATTTGATTTTATATTTATCTGCAAAGCTATCCATATTTAATGCAAAAGAAACATTTAATAAGCTGTTGAGATACATTAGCGGTCTGCCTGTTTCTACGTCACCAAAGCTACTTTTATATGGCATTGCACCGCTATAACGAACTTTTACCTCTTCGCCAACTTTCTCGCTAATTTCAACACAGACACGCCCATCTTTTTTAATACCGGATTGTTCTAATAACGTATCACTAATGTTTGTCCAAATATTACCGTACTGAATATCTAAAACAGGAATATTACCTTTTAACACACCATCTTCAAAGGTTGGACGTTGATAAGCAATTTCAACCACTTTAGGCTCTAGTTCTTGTCCTACTTCTTCAAAACGAATTTTGCCAGAAGCTAAACGAGCACCTGTGTAGGCATAAACATCACGACCGTGGAAAGTGTAAGATTTTTCTGAACCTTCTAAGCGGTTAGTTTGCTCATCAATTTGGCGAACCGATTCAATACCTAAATGCTCTGCCACCAAAGTTAATGTGCCATTATCAGGGGTAACAAAATAATGTCCTGTTTTCGTTTTTAAAACAACAGATTTACGATCAGTCCCTACACCTGGATCAACAACACTGACAAAAACTGTACCTTGTGGCCAATAAGTTGCTGTTTGATATAAACGATAGGTGGCTTCCCAAATATTATAGGCAGGAATTTCGTGAGTGAGATTAAACATTTTTAGATCACGATCAACACCAAATGCAACCCCTTGCATTGCAGATACAGCACCATCTTTTAAGCTAAAATCTGTTTGCAAAACAAGTGCATTTTTTGCAAAAGTTTGCTCTGAACTCACCGCTTGTTGCGTCCCCGTATTTGCCACTGATGAAATTGAAAAAAATGCAAGTGCTGCAGCTAAAAATGTTTTATTCATTCTGTTTCCTTTATGTTGTGTGAGTGTTAAAAATTGCGTGGGAATAGTAATCGCTAGGCTAAAATTTGTCTAATTGTTTTTACCCAAAATCGCATTTAAGGCTGCAAACTTCGCTGCTTTATCACTGCTTTGCTCAGCAACCTGATTTAATGCATTAACCAATGCCACAGCACCTTCACTTTCTTGATAGCTAAAACGTGGCTGTTCTGATAATTGGGTAGCATAGGCACTAAGATCCTCCAATAGTTTTACTTTGTTTGGATCATCGTGATACTGCTGAAGCATCTCATTTAGTGAATGACTAAACTGTTCGGCTTGTTGCTCAATTTGCTGCTCACAATATTTTTGCCAGCGGATCTGCTCTGCTCGATTTAAACTGTCTGGATAGTGTCTTGCTCGGTAGTGAAATAGCAACTTTTCAATGCGTGGATCTGCAAATTTTAGACCGTGATTTGCCAATTCATTTGGGGCTAAACTGCGTAAGATCGCCATATTGTTTTTATCTGCTGGAGAGAAAAAGCCCTCATATAAAGTTGTTTCAACATTTGCAGACTTCTCAAATACTCGCTCTTCGCTAAAAATCTCAATCACTTTTTCTCGCACTAAACCTTTATGTGCTTTTAATTGTTTGAGATTTTCTAAACAATATGCTCGATCAATGCCTAAACGTTCGGCATTCTCAGGTAACAAGGTTTTCGCAGGGGCAAGAATAGGACATTTATTGATATGCACTAATTTTAATGGTACTGGTGCGATACCTTGTTCTACTAACTCACTTTTCTTCGTGTAGAGATTGGTGCGTAGTTGCTCGCTCGTTTCGGTTAATAAACCTGAAAGATCTGCCGAGAGATCACAAACAATTACTGCATTTTGATTGGTTGGGTGCCACGCTAACGGCACAATCCAAGCAGTATTACCACGATAGTTACCTAACATTCCCGAAACGTGAACGAGTGGGGTCATTTCCCCAGTATCAACCATCTCTTCTAATGCTTTTTTACCACGATGTTCAAAGAAAAATTGAAAGAGCTTAGGTTGTTTTTGTTTAATCAATTTCGCCATTGCAATAGTTGCATACACATCAGACATTGCATCGTGTGCATTTTCGTGAGCAATACCATTCACTTTGGTTAAATTTTCTAATTTAAAACTTGGCATTCCATCGTCATCATACGCCCACTGAATACCTTCAGGGCGTAACGCATAGCAAGCTCGCACAACATCTAATAAATCCCAACGAGAATTGCCATTTTTCCAACTATATTCATAGGGGTCGAAAAAGTTGCGGAAAAAGGTATAACGGGTCATTTCATCATCATAACGAATATTGTTATAGCCCATAATACAAGTATTCGGCACTGAAAATTCCGCGTGAATACGGGCTGAAAATTCAGGCTCTGGCAAGCCTTGCTGATTACAAAGTTGTGACGTGATCCCTGTTACCATTACGGCTTCTGGTGCAGGTAAATAGTCCGATGTCTGTTTACAATAAAACATCACTGGTTCACCAATGATATTAAAATCACTGTCTGTGCGAATACCTGCAAATTGTGCTGGGCGGTCGCTGGCTGGATTTACCCCAAAACTTTCATAATCGTAAATAAAAAATGTTTGTTGGTTCATTGTTTAGACTACTTGAAGAAATTTTGACGATTGTAGCATATTGCTTGGAATAGATGATCTATGATGAGATTTTGTGAATACTTTCCACCTAGATAATTTATATTAAATGCCTATCCTAAATCTTATTGAGTGTTTAAAATAGGCATTTTCAATAATGAAATAATAGCTATCTCACTTTATTTACTATTTATATCGGCTAACAACCCAGTATAAATTTGTACTCCTGTTTCAAGCTGTCTTTCATCAAAATCAAATTCTGATTGATGATGCTCTGCTGTTCGATCCGCACCTAAAATGAAGTAGATGCTTTTGCCCCCCTGCTCTTGTACTTTACGTCCTAAAATCGTAGCATCTTCACTAGCATTGAAGGCATATTCTGCATTAGGGGTATGAATTTGTGGCAGTTGCGAAGCAATCTTTTCCACCTTAGCAATTAGTTCAGGATCATTTACCATATCAACCGCTTCCCCCATAATTTCTGTTTCATACTCAACATCAAAACTCAAAGCGACACCTTTTACCATCTGAACTACTTGGTCATACATATACTGGTTAATTGCTTTATTTTCGCCACGCACTTCAAGTTGGATCTCTGCTGTAGCAGGCACTACATTGCGTCCTTCCCCAGCTTTTAATACCCCTACATTAATTCTAGTCATTCCCTCACCGTGGCGAGAAATACCGTAAACTTGAGTGACTGTATGGGCTGCTGCGAGTAAAGCATTACGCCCTAAATGGGGAGCTGCTCCTGCGTGTGCAGGTTTACCACGATAGCGAATATCTACTTTAGTCGTTGAAAGGAAATTCTTAAGATTAGAAATGATAGTACCGCTACTTGCACAGAAGCTGATATGAGAGCTAATAAAATAATTAACATCGTCCAACACACTACTTGCAGCAATCGCAGCTGCACCTCTTACTCCTTCTTCAGCAGGCTGAAAAATAAGCTTAATTTTCCCACTTAACTTATCTTTGTTTTGCATAATCCACTGAGCGACGCCTAGCCCGACAGTGATATGCCCATCATGTCCACAGGCGTGCATCAAACCTTCATTTTTAGAGCTGAATCCTAATTGATTGGGCTTGTGATTATCTGATTTAGTTTCACTGACATTAACACAATCAATATCAAAACGTAAAGCAACCGTTTTTCCTGATTTTCCACTATCAAAGATAGCAACACAGCCCGTAAACTCTTGCATCTTATCTAACCATTTTGGGTTAGCTCCATTTACTAGGGCTTTTTCTATACTCTGTCTCACTGTCGATAAATGGCGACCACGAACAAAGTCTGGATTAATAATCTCTGTACCCATCAAAATTTGCTCAAATCCCATTGATTCAAGATAATCTGCAATTTTGCAAGTTGTCCAAAATTCAGCCCAACCTGTTTCTGGATATTGATGAAATTCACGTCTCCATTCAATAAGTTGAGAAAAGTTAATGTTCATATTCATTATCCCCTAAAGTTGATAAAACTCACTTAATACTATTGCCTAAATTATCATATTATCAATAAGCTATCTTTGACATAGCACATCTATTTCATCAATTTTTCTTCTGGTACATCACCTAATAATAAAGCATACCGAACAGTTGTTGGGCTAGATTCCAAAGCTATTTTTAAAGCCATCGTTAAAGGGACAGAAAGCAACATTCCAACGGTTCCCAAAATCCATCCCCAGAAAAGTAAAGAGAGGAAAACAACAAGTGTCGATAACCCTAATGTTCTTCCCATCATTCGTGGTTCTAGTATATTTCCAATAATCATATTGATCGTAATAACACCAATTGCAACGCCAAATCCAACAGAAAAGCCGTTTAACAGTAATGCTTGAATAATAATCGGTACACCAGCCAAAATAGAACCTATATTTGGAATATAATTGAGTAAGAAACTTAATGTTGCCCATAATACAGCATACTGTACGCCCATCAGTTCTAACAAAACCCAAATACAAAACCCAGTGAGTAGGCTAACTAATGTTTTTACCCCTAAATAGCTAATTACCCCTTGTAAAATACGGTTAATATGATTTTCCTGTGCTATCGCTTCATTATGATTTGAACTTAAAGCAATCGCTAAACGGTGCTTTGCTGTCGGTGCTTCAAATAGCATAAAAACAACGACAAGCAATAATACAAAAATATTTGTCACTACCCCAGAGAAACTCAAGAGTAAACTCGTTACCAAATTCATAATTCGACTTGGATCAAGTTCATTCATAATATCGTCACGAGAAATCGCAAGAGAAATATTCCATTTTTCTGCCAGTGCTAATAGATCGGCAATACGCTGAGAAAGTAATATTTTATAGGTTGGAATTGAAAGGGCAAATTCCCTTACTGTACTGTTAATTAAACCGACAAGGAAAAATGAAATCACAATAAAAAGTACAAACAGTAAAGTAATTGCTAACCAAAGTGGTACTTTACGATCTGTCATTATCTTAATGATGGGAGAACAAGTAATTGCAATAAATAGTGATAATAAAAAAGGAATAATAATTTCTGCGGATAATTTAACGCCAGCAAGAATAATCACAATGGCTGCAATAGTAAGTAAAATTCGAGTAATTGAGTGTTGTTGCATAATTTCCCTGTTGAATAAGCGGTTTGATTTTCACACTTTTTTGTAAAAAAGATAGAAGATCAGACCGCTTGCTAAATATTATTTATATTCAGAATGATACATTTTTTTGAGTTTATCCAGTTTTTCCGCCGTTGCCTTA
The DNA here is from genome assembly GCF_009761375.1 of Ursidibacter arcticus. Classification (GTDB taxonomy): domain Bacteria; phylum Pseudomonadota; class Gammaproteobacteria; order Enterobacterales; family Pasteurellaceae; genus Ursidibacter; species Ursidibacter arcticus. The sequence goes on from NZ_LEKM01000105.1 coordinate 24,663, forward strand.
GCTTCATCAAGTTTTCCATCTTTGGCTAATTGGTTTGCTTGTTCCACAACATCGATCACCTCTTGTATGCCTTTTTGGTAACCTTTAAATTTTTCTTGATCACCATCAAGGCTTTTCGGCATTGTTTCTTGAGCTTTTTTAGCGGCAATTAGAAATTCTGTTGCACTTTGTTGGAAACTCTCGGCTGAATCTGCTCGTAGCAACCCATTGACGTTACGTCCCATTTGACGCATTTCTGTTGATACGTTTGCAGTAGCTATTGTTGAAACCGCAATCAACGAGGCGAATAAAATTTGTTTTACTTTGTTCATATCAGTACACTCCAAAAAATAAAAATTAAAAATAAAAAACGTGGGGAAAACCCCACGTCTTTATATCAAAATTTGAACAAAGAATCCAATCAAGAATTAGCCTTTATATTTTTGGAATACTAAACAAGCGTTAGTTCCACCAAAGCCAAAGCTATTTGACATTACAGTAGTTAATGCTTTGTTTTGGCATTCTGTTACAATATTCATTCCCTGAGCTTGTTCATCAAGTGTTTCAATGTTGATACTCGGTGCAATAAAATCATTATCTAACATCAATAATGAGTAAATTGCTTCGTGTGCACCAGCAGCACCTAATGAGTGCCCTGTCATTGATTTAGTTGATGAGATAGCAGGTGATTTATCTGCAAATACTTCACGAATTGCACCAAGCTCTTTTACATCACCAACAGGTGTTGATGTACCGTGTACATTGATATACTCAATTTCGCCATCAACAGTTGCCATTGCTTGTTTCATACAACGTACAGCACCTTCACCACTTGGAGCAACCATATCATAGCCGTCAGATGTCGCACCATAGCCTACAATTTCAGCATAAATTTTTGCCCCACGAGCTAATGCGTGTTCTAATTCTTCAACAACAACAACTGCACCACCACCCGCAATAACAAAACCATCACGATTTGCATCATAAGCTCGGCTAGCTTTAGTTGGTGTATCATTATATTTTGTTGAAACAGCCCCCATTGCATCAAATTCAGTAGCACATTCCCAAGAAAGTTCTTCAGCACCACCTGCAAAAATAATATCTTGCTTACCTAACTGAATTAATTCCATTGCGTGTCCAATACAGTGTGCTGATGTTGCACAAGCAGAGCTAATTGAGTAGTTTACACCACGAATTTTATAAGGCGTTGCTAAACAAGCTGATACACTTGATGCCATTGTTTTTGTTACTGCATAAGGTCCAATGGCTTTCACACCACGAGGGCCACGCACTGCATCACACGCAACGAGTTGGCTATGTGCTGAACCAGTACCAGCACCGATCACTAAACCAGTACGATCATTTGAAACTTGTTCTTCGGTTAAACCTGCATCTTCAATTGCTTCTTTCATTGAAAGATAAGCATAAGCTGCAGCATCGCCCATAAAACGATAAACTTTACGATCAATTAATTCCGCTGGATTTAATTTAATTGTACCTGCGACTTGGCTACGCATTCCCACTTCTGCAAAATCAGGGACAAATTCAATACCTGATTTACCTTCGCGTAAAGACGCAAGGACTTCTTCTTTATTATTACCAATACTTGAAATGATACCCAAACCGGTGATAACAACTCGTTTCATTTTTACCTCTGAGTTTAATCTAAAAAATTTTCACTATTCTACACGTTTTACGCCATTCACTGAAATATTTAATACAGTTAAGCGGTCTGATCCGAGCTGTTTTTTGTAAAAATAAAGGCAGTATCTCAACGATACTGCCTGATTACGATCTTTACGATAAGTTATAACATAAAGAGTGCTAAGAATAATACTGCTAGAATCATACCTAATGCAGTACGTTTAATAATTTCCACAGGGCTAACACCAGCAAGACCTGCACAAACAATCGTTACACCAGCAATCGGAGAAATCGTTCTACCTAAAGAACCAGCAATCGCTGCTGCCATACCTAAATTAACGTGAGTATAGCCTAACTCTGTTGCGTGCGGTGTTACTGCGGTATTAAATGCAATCGCTGCCGCATCACCAGAGCCTGTAATCAAGCCCATCAGGAATGGACCGATTGTTGCTCCCCAACGTACAAATTCATTAGAGTGTTTTAAGAATTCAATAGCTGAATCAATTGCACCCGTCGCTTTTAAGCCTGCAACGAAAACGCTTGCAGCAATGATGATACCAAGTACATTTGCATACGCATTACCCATACCATTGAAAAATTCATTGGTAATTTTTGACGGTGATGTACGAGTAACTACAATCGCATAAATTGCACCAATTAACATTGCTTGTGGAACGCCCATTTTCGTCCATTCAAGTCCTGGCATTTTTTGTAATGAAGTACCACCAATAACAAGAATGATTAAAGGAATTAATGGGGCTAAAGCATAAAGTACATTTACTTTTGCGAATTTCGCTTCTGACTCACCATGTTCTTTCAGATAATCTTCTCTGTGCTGTTTACCATAATCTTTAAAAACAAGTACAAGTACAGTTAAAGAAACAACACCAATTGCACCAGCAATTAACGTATAAGGTGCGTGAGAAAGAATAACCTCAGTAATACTCAATTTGGTCATTTCACTGATCATCGCTGTATGTGATGAACCAGGGCTTAACATTGAACCAAATGTCCCTGAAAGAATTGCCGCACCAGCCATTGCTGGACGAACACCTGATGCTCTTAATACAGGAATCAACGTTGCCCCAACCGCTGCTGCACAACCTGCCGCAGATGGAATTGCAATATTGATAAAGAAAGTAATGATTGTTGCCACTGGAATTAAGAAAAATTTCAGTACGCTCAACGGTTTAGTTAATAAATGAACTAAATGTGTATCACACTCAGTATATTTCATCACATAAGCAAAACCCATACTTGAACAGATTGCCATAATCAATCCGCTCGACGTCATACTTTTCGCAAAGGCATCTAACGCTCCCATTGGATTGAGAGCAAGTACCGCCATAACAAGACCGACACCAATAAGAACAGTCCTTGTTTCATATTTTTTAATTAGCAGATAAATTGTTGCAATAATACCTACAATTGCGACAATCGCTTTAAATTCAGCCATTTTCTATATCCTTAATGTTAAAGAGTAAAACTCGATCCTTTAGCAATAATCGAAGGTTGTGCTACGCTATTAAATAACAACACATCACTTTCACCTAATAGTGAAACTTTATCCCCTTCTACTTTTAAGGCTGTACCTTCAGGAAGTGCATACACTTGTGCGGTTGGATTAACTCGTAAGAACTCTTCTAAACGCTCTTCACGGCTTTCACCATTATGACCTTGCATTTTCCCTGAAATAAAGTGTGGGTTAATTTGATGTGGGAATAAGTTTAATGCGTCAAAAGAAGGTGGGTAGGTAATTGGCATATCATTGGTGGTCATAATTGATGCACCTGCAACATTTGCTCCTGCACTCCAACCAAAATATGGTGTGCCAGCCAATACTTTTTCACGAATAGCGTCCATTAAATTATTTTCATACATCTGCTTGAGTAAGCAGTAGGTGTTACCACCACCGATACCAATTACATCAGCACTCTCAATAATATTACTATGTTTAGCATCACGATGTACCGCAACAATTTCCATACCAAGTTCAGCTAATGCTTTTTGCACTTTTTCTTCATATTGATCGTAAGTTTGTCTTACGCCTGCGTATGGAACAAATGCAATACGTTTACCTTTGTAAGCAGCTAAGAAATCTTTTAACCAAGGCAAACAGTGAACTAAATAATCTGTATTTTGATATTTAGAACCGCTCATTAGTAACATTTTTTTCATAGTGTGTTCTCCTTCCATATTTAAGGTTAAATGTATATATCACTCCAAATGTAAGTAATATTTAGTAAATTAACACTAAAGTTTGTAAAAATCATCTCAATTTTTATAATCCGATCTATAAATTATTTCAGTAGATAAAAGTATGATTTAGAACAAATTAAATCAATTTTAGTTTAAAAAATATGCTATAAATAAATTTATTTATCTTGACCATTTGCTTATGATATCTGCGAGTGAACAAGCAGTCACCACATTAATGTTGAACCAAAAGGAGTCTATATGAAACTTCAATCTAAAATTTTTACTTTTAAATTGAAATATCCAACGCTCAAGCAAACACTTGCTTTAGCATTATTTTCAAGCTATTCCTTAGTAAGTTATGCACAAGAAGGGATGTGGGTTCCCCAGCAACTCCCAGAAATTAGTAATGCCCTAAAGCAAGCAGGGTTAAAATTACCACCTGAACAACTCACTCAATTAACAGGTGATCCACTCGGTGCTGTTTTATCCTTAGGTAACTGTACCGCTAGTTTTGTTTCTCCACAAGGATTAGTTGTTACTAACCACCACTGTGCTTACGGTGCAATTCAGTTAAACTCTACCCCTGAGAAAAATCTAATAAAAAATGGATTTTATGCTGCCACTCATCAAGATGAACTCTCAGCAGGTAATGCTAAAGTATTTGTTTTAGATGAAATTATTGACGTAACTAAAGATGTACAACAAGCTATTCAAAATGCTAAAACAGGGCTAGAACGAGCAAATCTCTTCGATCAATTTGAAAAAGAACTGATTTCTAAATGTGAAACAGATGGATATCGTTGTCGTTTATATAGTTTCTTTGATGGTATTACCTACCGTTTATTCAAAAACTTAGAGCTTAAAGATATCCGTCTTGTTTACGCACCGCCAAGCTCAATCGGTGCTTATGGTGGCGAAGTCGATAACTTTATGTGGCCACGACATACAGGAGATTTCTCATTCTATCGTGCCTATGTAAATAAAGATGGTAAACCTGCCGCTTATCATAAAGATAATGTGCCTTATAAACCAAAACATTGGCTAAAATTTACAGATAAACCCCTTGCCGAAGGTGATTTTGTAATGATTGCTGGCTATCCAGGTAGCACAAATCGTTATGCATTATCTGACGAATTTACTAATGTTGTTGAATGGCTTTACCCAACAACATCTAAACACTATCAAAATATGATCACATTAGTTGATAATGCCGCTAAAAATAGCCCAGATATTGATGTGAAATATGCCAGCATAAAACATCGCTGGGGAAATAGATCGAAAAACTATAATGGTCAATTAGAAGGCTTTAAACGTATTGATGCAATTTCAGTCAAAGCTCAAGAAGAAGCAAATGTTCTCAACTGGCTTAAACAGCAAGGAGATAAAGGAAAATCAGCTTTAGATGCTCATCATCGTTTACAAGAACTCAACCAGAAAGCACGAGAAAACCAAGCTCGAGATCTTATTCTGAAAGAGTCCGTTGGAGCATTAACCAGCTCTGCTATTAGCCTATATCGTTTATCTATTGAAAAAGAAAAACCAAATAGTGAAAGAGAAAAAGGTTATCAAGAACGAGATATTGCAAGCATTGAAAGCAATCTCAAACAGATGGAGCGTCGCTATGAACCGTCAATGGATAAACAACTACAACGTTATTGGTTGCAAGAATATCTAAAATTACCAACTCAGCAACGTATTGCCGCTATTGATAAATGGTTAGGCGGTAACACTGAGCAAGATATTGAAAAAGCTTTAGAACGCTTAAGTCAAAGCGAATTAAAAATTGCCGAAAATCGTTTGAAATGGCTAACTGCAGATAAAGCGACTTTTGAGAAAAGCGATGATCCTGCAATTCAATATGCGGTTGCCATAATGCCGACTTTACTTGAATTAGAGAATGAAACAAAAGCAATTAAAGGGGAAAACTTAGTTTTACGCCCACTCTATTTACAGGCAGTTATTGATTACCAAAAAACGATTGGTAAAGCGATTTATCCTGATGCAAATTCTTCCCTACGCCTTACCTTTGGTAATGTCGTTGGCTACACTAAATTAAATGGTGAAGTACAAACACCATTTACTAAAGTAGAAGAAATTACCGCAAAAGATACTGGTAAAGAGCCTTTTGATGCACCTAAAGCATTACTTAATGCTATTGCAGAAAAACGCTATGCAGGTTACCAAGATGAGAAATTAAATTCTGTACCAGTGAACTTCCTTTCTAATCTGGATATTACTGGCGGAAATTCAGGCTCACCAATGCTAGATAGTGAAGGAAAATTGATTGGACTTGCCTTTGATGGTAACTGGGAGTCTGTGAGTTCTAAAGCTATCTTTGATGAGAAAATGACCCGCGTGATAGGGGTAGATCAACGTTATATCCGTTGGATTATGCAAGAGATTTATCCTGCATTACCATTATTACAAGAGATGAATCTCAAATAAGCGGTAAGATACCGATAAAGATTAACAAAAACGCACCAATTAAGGTGCGTTTTCATTGGCTTTATCGCAATTATGCTGCAAATGGATCACGTAAAATCATTGTTTCTACACGATCAGGACCTGTTGAAAGAATATCCACTGGCACACCTAATACTTCTTCAATACGCTTAATATAGTTAATCGCATTTTGTGGAAGATCTTCTAGTTTAGTCACTCGGAAAGTATTTTCACTCCAACCTGGTAATGTTTCATAAATTGGCTCAACACCTTCCCAGTCTGCTGCCGCCATTGGTGCATATTCTACAATTTCACCATTTGGCATTTTGTAGGCTACACAGATTTTTAACTCTTCAAAACCATCAAGTACGTCTAATTTAGTCATACAGAATCCTGAAATTGAGTTAATTTGAATTGCTCGGCGAACAGCAACTGCGTCAAACCAACCGCAACGACGTGGACGACCTGTTACTGCACCAAATTCATTCCCTTTACGAGCAATTTCTGCCCCAACATCATCAAATAGTTCTGTGGTAAATGGACCTGAACCAACACGAGTACAATAGGCTTTAATAATCCCTAATACATAGTCAAGGCTACGAGGACCAAAACCTGAACCTGTTGCAACGCCACCAGCGGTGGTGTTTGAACTTGTTACAAATGGATAAGTGCCGTGGTCAATATCGAGCATTGTTCCTTGAGCACCTTCAAATAAGATGTTATCACCATTCGCACGAGCTTTATGTAATAAAGTCGTAATATCAGCAACCATTCCCGTTAGAATATCCGCCACAGCGAAAACTTCATCTAACGTTTTTTGGTAATCTACTGGCTCAACTTTGTAGTAATGAACAAGCTGGAAATTATAATATTCAAGAATATTTTTTAATTTCTCTGCAAATACTTCACGATTAAATAAATCACTTACTCGTAAGCCACGACGAGCCACTTTATCTTCATAAGCAGGTCCAATACCACGACCAGTTGTACCAATTTTATTTTTACCTAATGCAGCTTCACGTGCGTGATCCATTGCAACATGATATGGCAAAATTAGTGGGCAAGCCTCAGAAATTTTTAAACGTTCACGCACATTGATCCCACGAGACTCTAACTCTCCCATTTCTTGCATCAACGCAGCAGGAGAAAGAACAACTCCATTACCGATTAAACAAGTTACATTATCGCGTAAAATACCAGATGGAATAAGACGAAGTACTGTTTTCTCACCGTTGATAATTAAGGTATGACCTGCATTATGACCACCTTGATAACGCACCACATACTTCACACGATCCGTCAATAAATCAACAATTTTGCCTTTTCCTTCATCGCCCCATTGTGCGCCAAGGATTGCTACACTTTTGCCCATAATTAGTTGCCTCTTGAGTTAGTTCTATAAATTCAAGTAAACGATATTTTGTAAAAATATTCTACAAAGCTACCGCTTGTTATTCAAAAATCAAACATAAAAAGACCCGATTACTCGGGTCTTAGATACAATTATTTTGTAGGTGCTTTCATAAAGCGGAAAAATTCACTATCCGGTTTAAGTAGCATCATATTATTTTTGCCTTCAGCAAAGCTCTCTTCATAAGCTTTTAAGCTACGAATAAAGCTATAAAACTGTGGATCTTGGCTAAATGCGTCAGCATAAATTTTAGCAGCTTCTGCATCCCCTTGACCTTTCATTTCTTCTGCTGTCTTATTCGCATTGGCTAAAATTAAAATAACTTTCTTATCAACATCAGCACGAATAAATTCTGCTTTTTCTTCACCTTGAGAGCGGTGTTCACGAGCAACGGCCGCACGCTCCGCTTGCATACGTTGATAAATAGATGATGACACTTCATTCGGTAAGTTAATTTGCTTAACACGCACATCAACAACTTCAATACCTAAACGTTCTGCACCGTCTTCGCCTGCATTCAGTGCTTTTTGAGCACCCGCCATTAACTCACCACGAGAACCCGACACAATATCTTTAATCGTACGAGAGCCAATTTCTGAACGTAAACGGTCATTTACCTTACGGCGTAAAAGATCTGATGCTTTTTGGTAATCACCACCTGTTGATGTATAGAACTGACCGAAATCACTGATTTTCCATTTGACATAAGAATCAACGAGTAGATCTTTTTTCTCTACGGTAACAAAACGATCTTCTTGACCATCAAGGGTTTGAATACGAGCATCTAATGTTTTAAGTTGGTCAATAATAGGGAGTTTAAAATGCAAACCTGGCTCATAAACAACAACTTTATTATCTGCATCACGATGAACCTTATTAAAGCGTAACATAATGCCACGCTGACCTTCTTGTACAACAATGACTGCTTGATAAACAATAAATAAAATAACCGCTAATAAGGGGAATAATATTCTACGCATCATTAAAATCTCCCTTTACGCACTGGCTCTGCTTCTTGCTGAGTAGGCACTGATTGAACTGGCTGTACAGGTTGTGCAGGTTGTGCAACTTGTGGCACTTGAACTTGCGGACGAACCATCGTTTCTGTTGCATCAGAAGCGGTTGGTTTCTGCATTAGTTTATCAATTGGTAAAACCGTTAAATTATTACTGTGTGAACCGTCCATCATTAACTTAGGTGTGTTTTTCATCACCTTTTCCATTGTTTGAATATATAAACGCTCACGCATTACTTCTGGAGCCACTTTATACTCTGGTAATAATTTACTAAAGCGTTCTACTTCCCCTTTAGCATTCAACACGACTTGCTCTTTATAAGCACTCGCTTGCTCTAAAATACGTTGTGCCTGACCACGAGCAATAGGCTCTTGACCTCGAGCATAAGCTTCCGCTTCACGAATTAAACGCTGTTCATCTTCTTGTGCTTTAATCGCATCATCAAATGCAGCTTTGACTTCTTCAGGTGGGCGGGCATATTGGAAGTTTACGTCTGTTACAAGCAGTCCCATATCATAAGTTTTGATAATATCACGCAACGCATTCCAAGTTCTTTCACGCACAACGGCACGACCAGTAGTTAAAATATCGTCCATTGTCATATGACCGATAACATAACGTAACGCACTATCCGTTGCTTGTTTCAAACTATCATCAGGATTATTTACATTAAATTTATATTTAGCAGGATCTTCAACACGATATTGCACCGTCATTTCTACTAAAACCATATTTTCATCTTGTGTAAGCATTGAACCATTCGTTTTTAGCTCTAATACACGTTCAATATTTACTGGCAAAACCTCATCAATAAAGGTCGGTTTCCAGTTTAAACCAGGTAATACAATATTATGCAATTTACCGAAACGAGTAACGACACCACGCTCTGCTTCCTGAATAGTATAAAAACCTGATGCTCCCCATACAATTGCCCCTAAAATTAAACCCAAAGGTAGCAATTTCCCCACAGGTAATGGTGCTGAAGGAGTACGATTTGAACCACCATTGCCTTTTCCGCCCCCCATTTTTTTCAGTAAGTTATTAAAAACTTCTTCTAAATCAGGTGGTTGTTGTTCTGATTGTCTATTTTTCTGCTCAGGCTGTTGCTGACCTGAGCCTTGTTCTTGTTCAGGCTTTTTTTGCCCTGGTTTACCCCAAGGATCTTGCTGGTTGCCTGATTCATTCCACGACATAATTCTCTCCAAAGAAATACTGTTATCTATTTATATTTTGCTAAAACATAGCCAAATACAAGCGTTAAATTGTACCTATTTAGACTAGTTTTGGCTAGGTTAAAGATACAATTATTTTACATTTAACCACCAATGTGACGTTTCTGTATTTTTATCAAACACATCTCCCATTATTGGTGTTAATGTTTTAATTCCAGCTTTCTCAACAAGCGGAATACTCTCTTTTACAGGCTCGTCCCAAGCGTGGATAGAAAGAGGATAAGCTCCCCAGTGAACAGGCATAAAGCGTTTTGCATTTAGCATAGTTACCGCTTGAGCAGTTTGAACTGGTAACATATGGTTATCAATCCAAGCAGGGTTATATTGCCCATTTTCAACAAATGCTAAATCAAAGCCGCCAAAACGTTCCACAATTTGCTTGAAATGTAGCCCATTACCAAAAGCAGAGTCCCCTGAATAATAGATTTGCTCTTGTGGCGTTTTAAATACATAACCTGCCCATAAAGTTTTATTGCTATCAAATAAACCACGTCCCGTATTATGTTTAGCTGGTACAGCTGTTAAAGTTAAATTCCCTATTTGAGTAGATTGCCACCAGTCTAATTCTTCAATACGCTCTGCACTTACCCCCCATTTTTTCAATAAAACACTCATTCCAAGCGGTACGATAAAGCGAGTTTTTTGCAAAGCATAATGGCGAACCACATTCTCATCTAAATGATCATAATGGTTATGACTATAAATAATTAAATCCACTTCGGGTAGCTCTGCTAATGTTGCAGGGGGAGCTTGAAATCTTTTCATCATAATTGGGATAGGTGAAACCGATTTTGCAAAGACTGGATCAATAAAAATAGTTTGATTTGCGATTCTTGCCAGTATGGAACTATGCCCAAACCAAATAAATTTTGCATTATCACTTTCTGATAAAAATGCCTGAAAATCAGGTTTATTCATTGGTAATAGTGAAGGTGGAGTAAATGCTTGTGCGTTAAATATCATCTGCCAAATGGCTTTGAACGCGGCTATTTTTTCCACATTTTTATCTAGTGTTGGGTTAAAAAACTGCTTTTTATCTACGGAATAATGATCACTTTCTACATAGATAGGATAGTTTTCAGGATAAAAATAATATCCTCCAGCTAAAAGAAGTGAAAATAATGCAAGGTATTTTTTGGTAAATTTCAAAAGTATTGTTCCGACTTATATAAACTAAAACAAATATCGAATATGCTCATTGAACATCAAGATTTCAAGATAAGCGGTCTTTTTATACAAAAAATTTACAATAGTAGAAATTAAAAAGTTAGAGGAGTAACTCTCCCCTAACTTAGTAAAAATATAGCAGTTTAACTATAATTTAATGGGGGTTGCAGTTTGTTCTAATACGGCAAGTAATTCACTGATATTTTGTTTACCTTGTGTTTTTAGCCATTGACGAGCTGCATCAACACCCTCGGCTTTGTAAGCGTCAGCACCGCCAGCCCAAGTTGCACGCCCACATAATACACCATTAAATTGGCTACCCGCTTCTTTGGCAAATACAAGCGTATCTTGGAATAATTTTGCTGATACACCTGCACTTAAGAAAATAAAAGGTAATGAAGTCGCTTCACTTTGCTGTTTAAAGAATGCTTTTGCTTCATCTTGAGTATAAAGAACCTCCCCTTTCGCAAAACCTTCTACATAAGCCATATTGACAGGAACTTCCACTTTTAATACATCAACACCAAAACGTTTATCTGCAAAAAACTTCATTGCCTCAATCACTTTATGAGGTTTGACCTTGGCGTTATGAACATAATCTTCATTCGTGCCATCATAAGTCAAAATTTCAAGAAATAATGGGATCTGCTCAGCATTACATTCTGACGCAACTCGTTCAACAAAAGCGGCTTTGCGATCATTGATCTCTTTCGGTTCATCAATATCAAAATAGATCAATAATTTCACCGCTTCTGAGCCTTTTTCTTTTAAGCGATACACAGAAACATCGTCAATTAAATCAGGAAAACGACCAACCACGGTTTTGTCGTAACCTGTTTTTTCATACGCCATAATCAATCCACAATTTTCATCACGTTTTTCTGCCGCTGCCCAACCAAATTCAGGATCAAGTAAAATAGAAGAGGCATAAGGCGTTAGCTCTTGTGAGATCAATGTTTTAAATTCACTGACTTGCTGTGGCGTAATATCATCGCCCATCATTCTGCGTAACGCCCCACGCTGATCAATAGCAAGTGCTGCAATAATCCCATCTTTAGTAGCTAATTTTTTTAGTAATTCTTGTTTGCTCATTTGTTTTCTCCTTTTACTCGTCATCATCTGATGCTAAATTTTTTAATTTTTCTGCGACATCGTAGATCTGCTCTTTCGCATTTTCGATTAAGCCTTCCGTACCTTCTTCGCTAACATAGCTAATTACCATCGGTAAATTCATTCCGCTATATAACCCTGAAAGCTGGCTTAAATAACGCATTGCCACATTACAAGGTGTGCCGCCCATAATGTCGCAAAACACCACAATATCATCACTTGCTTTTGCTAAAGCCTGTTCAAATTTTTGTCGAAAGTCTTCAGTCCCTTCGTGAGGATATAAACAAACAGTTTGTGCTTGGGGAATTTCGCCTAAAATCATTTCAGCGGTTTCCAATAACCCTTCTGCAAATTCGCCGTGGCTGATTAAAATTAAGCTCATAATTGCTCCTTATTGTATTTGTAAAATCTAATTTATATTTATTCTATTTAGACACTATCTTCCCCCGTTTACGGGGGAAGTACCCTTGCAAAGCAAGGGGGTGGGGGGCTGATTATCTATTTAAATGCAAATAAATATCTTCTAGTACATTTCTCAATTGCGTTTTTATTTGGTGATTTGTAAAACGCAATACTTTAAATCCTAGCTGATTTAATTCTTCTGTTCGTTTTATATCATATGCTAATCCTTGAGCTTGATAGTGTTGCGATCCATCAATTTCTATGACTAACCTAGCTGGTATGCAAGCAAAATCAACGATATAGTGTTTTATAATAACTTGACGGCGTATTCGCCATTTTCCTAGTTGTGCATTTCTAATGGCTTGCCACAAAATAACTTCTTCGTGTGTCATATTTTTACGAAGATGCTTTTTATACGTTATTAATTGCTCTGTTTCATTATTTCTAAATCGCATTCACCCCCTACCCCTTCACTTTGCTCAGGTACTTCCCCCGCAAGCGGGGGCAGAATTTAATTATTTATTCTACAAATTCTTCGTATCTAACTTTTTATAAATCGGTTTATCGCTAAATTTAAGTTGTGTAATTTCTACACCCTCTGTTTCAAAAACAATAATGTTGTTATTGCCTTGTTTTAATAGCGGTGCAGGAATATAAAGGTAACAAGTCGGGCCTTCATTCCAGTATCGTCCTATATTTTCACCGTTTACAAGAACAATGCCTTTTCCTAATTCTTGCGTATCAATAAAGGTATCTTTCGGTTCATCATCAATCGTTAAAGTAAATTGATAAAATGACGGTGTTTTTGGATCTGTAAAACCGTTGAAATCAATCTGATCATAGCGTTCAAAATCAATCAAATACTGCTCCCACCCTGTATGGAAATGAAGATCTAAAACTGCACCTGCTCCGATCCCTTTATGTTGTGTTGGGGCGAGGAGTTTTCCGCCATAATTGACACGCCCCATATTTTCAACTAAAAGATCTAACTGAAATGCTCCATTCGGGGTTTGTAGCATTATGTCGTTGCCAATTTCGTGTTGATATTGAGTGGCGACTTTTTGTTGATCGTTAAATACTTGTACACGATCTCGGCATTGGTAAATTCTGAGCTTAATCTCACCGCTATATGCCGTTGGTTTAGCCCGATAAAGCAAGTAGCCGTAATAATGTCCTAATGTTTCCATTGTCTGTGTATAAGGGCTGTCTACTCTTTGGCTGATTGTCGATAAGGTACTAAATAGAGAAACAGACTTATTCGGCACTAAAGTTGGATAAGCCGTGATTTCAGGTAAAATCGGCTCAGAAATTGGGCTGGCATCTGGATAAGTTGCCAATAATTTTTGTAGCAAATAGTATTTTTCAGATGGTTCACCCCATTCTCTAACAGGGGCATCATAATCATAGCTAGTAACTTGTGGTAAGTCGGTATCTAATCTAGCTGAACAACCATTCCAAAAGCCAAAATTCGTACCGCCTTGGAACATATAGAAATTGATACTGGCACGATCTAATAGCTCTTTCGTGCAATCCACTAAATCTTGTGCATCTCGTGTTATTACAGGTTCTTTCCAGCGGTTAAACCACCCGTCCCAAAATTCCATACACATCAATGGGTAAGATTTATGGTGATTATCAAAATAGCGTTGTAATTCATCTAAATTTTGGTTAGAACGTGAGCCAAAATTACCTGTTGGCAAAATGTCATCTTCAATCAATGCACCTGCTTCTAACGCATTTTGCCAAGCACCATCAGAAGTGAAAAGCGGTACATTTATGCCATTTTTTTGCATTAAATCTCGAATAGCTCGTAGGTAGTTTTTATCATTGCCAAAAGAGCCGTATTCATTTTCAATTTGCATCATTAGAATATTGCCACCTTGTGTAGTCTGATAAGGGGCGACTAAAGGCAATAATTTGGCAAAGTAACGTTCAACTTCGGCAAGAAATAGAGGATCGTTTTGGCGTAAGCGAATATTTGGAATGTTCAGTAACCAAGCAGGTAATCCGCCAAACTCCCATTCCGCACAGATATAAGGCGTTGGGCGTAAAATGACATAAAGCCCTAACTCTTTTGCCGTTTGCAAAAATTTCACCAAATCTGCCCGCTTACTGAAGTTAAATTCATTTGGCTTTGGTTGATGGACGTTCCACGCCACATAAGTTTCTACGGTATTACACCCCATTGCTTTTAGGTTGTATAAGGTTTTATACCAGTACTCTGGTACAATGCGGAAATAGTGAACTGCCCCAGAAATAATTTTGAATGGCTTGCCGTTAAGTAAAAAATCTTTGTTTCCAATTTCAAATGTAGTCATTTCTTGCTCCTAATTTGCGAAATGTAATGACTGCAAAATAGTTAAAATCGCATTCATATCTTTGCCTTTAAAATCAGCTTTGGATTGATCGATTAAAATCCGAGTTTCTTCATAGGCTATTACTTTTAATCCAGCTCCTTTTGCCGATGCAATACCGTGTTCAGAGTCTTCAATCGCAATGACTTGATCCGCATTTAGATTAAAATGAGCCAAGACTTTTTGGTAAATGGTAGGATCAGGTTTACTTTTCACTAATTCTTTACCACTCATAATAAAATCAAAATGTTCTCTAATTTGAGTAAGGGTAAGTATTCGTTCAATATGTTTACGATCTGCTGATGATGCAACTGCAAGTTTAATATTATTGGCTTTAGCAAAATGGATAATATGGCGAATGTCTTGACGAAAAATGGCTAAATAATCTAAATTTTCCCAATAGTCTTTATCATAACTTAGCAATCGCTCACCAATTTCTTCTACTGAAAGCGGTGATTTGCTGAGTTGTTTAATAGCTAAAAAAAGGTCTTGATAAGAACGCCCAACAACAGATGAAAATTGTTGCAGGCTAATTGGCTCATCAAAAGTTTTCAATTCATTTACGAAGCGTTGTAATAAACCAAATCCCATATATTCCGAGTCAATAATAACGCCGTCCATATCAAAAATAATGAGTTTCAACATTGCAAATACCTTGGTAATTATTAACCTAGAAAATTTATACTTACTTTAGATTATAAAAACATAACCATTTGTTTTATAACAATTAATTTAATACCACTTGATTTAATGCGCACAGATTTTTTTATTTTTCAAGACTACCAAATAAATTATTTCTCTTTAAAATAGCCACTCTTTTTCAATGATTAAGGTAATTTTTTATATGAATGCTTGGTTTTTATTATTTATTTCTATTTGTGCTGAAATCTGTGGCACTACAGCTTTAAAATATAGTAATGGTTTCACTAAGCCATTACCTACAATTCTTGCTTTAAGTGCATTTTTAATTGCGTTCTATTTAATTTCTATTGTTTTTAAAACCTTACCTGTCGGCTTGGTCTATGCTATTTGGTCTGGTACTGGTATTGTACTTACTGCTGTTATTGCCTATTTCGCTTTCGGTCAAAAACCTGATTTAGCAGGACTTATTGGTATGGCAATGATTATTGCAGGTGTTTTGGTTATTAATTTATTTTCTAAAAATACAGTTCATTAGATTATCGATATATCGCTTCCTGTTTTACAAACCCCCTCTCCCACAAGTGGGAGAGGGAAGAGAAATTCACCGAATTTCGGAGGGAGAGGGCTTACATTAACCTTTCGCTAATAATCCAGCCCAAGAGAGCAAGATACAGAGTGCGATAATGATCATAATCGCTTTATTCGAGTTCATTTTTGGTCTTCCAAGTAACCAGTAGATAAAGAACACGACTAAAGCAGGCACTAAGCGTGGAAGAATGAGATCTAAGTTTGCTTGTGCTGATACGACTTTTTCACCAATGGTTGCCACATAAGGTACTTTCACATTTACCATCGTGGCACACATCACCCCGACAACAAACACCCCAAGTACTGTTGCGGCATTGGTTAAGGCGTTGAGTTTGTGTCCTAAATTAGTTACAAGATTAACCCCTTCACGATAAGCGATTTTGAGTTGCACCCAACGGAATACCATCGTAGCAATTGCAACAGCAACCCATAAACCAACCCCTAATGGATTACCACCTACTGCCATTGTTGCGGCAATCGCACCCATAATTGCAGGAACGAGAGAGCCAAAAATCGCATCACCAATAGCGGCGAATGGTCCCATTAAACCTGATTTAATCCCTGCGACTGCTTCTAGTGATTTAACCCCTTGTTTTTCTTCAAGAGCAAGGTCGATCCCTTTTACAATTGTGTTAAAGAATGGACTGGTATTAAAGAATTGGTTATGCATCACCATCATTTTTTGTAATTCAGGTGTATTATCGCCATACATTTTGCGTAGTTGTGGCAACATAATCCAAAGATAACCAGAACCTTGCATACGCTCATAGTTCCAACCGACTTGGTTAAAGAATAAGTTACGGATATTGATTTGGCGGAAATCTGCATCAGTAAGTTTATAGCCTTTTGGATTTCCAACTTGTTGATTAGAGTTCGTCATCTTCAATTTCTCCTTTTGCAGAAGTTGTATTTTTCGCAACTGGGGCAGATCCACCCTCTACGCTACGTTGGTAAACCATATAAGCGAATGCGAATCCGATTGCAGCCATTGCTAACATAGGCACACTATTGATTGAATTACTTACATTTGTTGCTGCACCTACTGCTGAAATATTACCGAATAGGGTAATAAAGATAGAGGTGAGTGCGAATGCAAGGATTAAGTAAGCAATATGACGTTTTGTTGGTAAGTAACGAAGTAAGATTGCAAAACCTAATGCTGGTAATACACCACCTGCAAGCGTTAAACCATCTGCAATAACTTTTAATACCCCGTGTTGCATTGCTTCAGCTAAACTTGCCACAAATGGACCACCAAAGACTAGAGCAAGGAAGATCGGTAATGCACGAGAAAGACCCCAAGCGATTGCACCACAGAGATAGTTCACTGTAATTGCGTTATAGGCGTGGTCTTGGATATTTTTATCAATACGGTGAGCGAAGAACACGTTAGACATTCTCGCTAAAATATCGGTATAAACCATTAACGCTGCAATTGGTACTGCTAATGATGTTAATGCAAGTTGCGGATCCATTCCAACAGCAACAGAGAACGCTGTTGCAATAACAGTTCCTGAGTTTGCATCAATGCGTGACGCACCACCGAAAGTTCCTACACCGAGAACGGTAAGTTGCATTGAACCACCAATGAGTAACCCTGTTGTTAGATCACCCATAATTAACCCTGTGATAAAACCTGCAAACACAGGGGAACCAGCACTTGATACGATAGTAATTTCATCTAAAATTTGATAGAACGCATAGAGCGTTATCAAAAGTATTTGCCACCATTCGATCATAATCTTTACTCCTCTATAAAAGTTTCATTAAATCGACTTTCTCTTCATTAGGTACTAATTGTGCGGTTAAATTGATACCTTTTGCAGAAAGTTTTCTAAACACATCCACATCATCATCGGTAACGTGTACCGTTTTTCTGATTGCACGCGTTAGATCCGTTTTTGGCATATTGCCAGCGTTAATTTCCGTTAATGCAACACCTTGTTCCACTAGCCTTAATAATGTCTGTGGGTTACGAGTCACCAACAACACACGCTGTGAATCATAACGTCCATCGTTAATGTTTGTTGCTGCCTTCTCAACGGTAAGTACGCTTAAATTGACACCTGCTGGACAAGCTAAACGTAGTCCTGCTTTATCAATATCATTATTTGCAGCAACATCATCAACGACCATAATGCGAGTAATATCGAGATAAGATGTCCACAAATTAGCCACTTGACCGTGAATTAAACGACCATCAATTCGTACGTTTAAAATTGCCATATTGGTCTCCTTAGTTATTGTATGAATAAAGCGTTACACCTTGCACCACTCGATTTACTTCCCCAGTTGGACAAGGGTTATCGGTGGTATAGCCCAAATGAAGTGAGCTATAAAATGAATATAATTGACCTATAACTAAAAATGGGAAAATACGAGCTGCATCATCTAATTGGTAAATTTCTGCGTGGAACTGACCGCTTGTGTCACCAAGTAATATTACTTCTCTCGCTTTTTTATCTCGAATTAGTTCGTTATAAAGATCTCGATCATATTTTTCGGTGTAAGCGTGTTGCGAAAGGAATACAAAAATAAGTGTTTCATTTTGTACTAATGATTTCGGGCCGTGACGAAATCCCATTGTTGATTCAAAAAAGCCTAAACGCTCTCCTGCAGTTAATTCTAATAATTTCAATGCGGTTTCTCGAGCCAACCCTTGAAAACCACCGCTACCTAAATAAACCACTCGTTTTACAGGTAAATGAGCTAGAGTTTGAACTGTTAAAGCATCTTCTGTTAATAATTTTTCTGTTACTTGTGAAAATTGCTCTACCCACTGTGAATTAAATTTTTGTGGGGCGAAGGCTAACAATGCAGCTAACATCATATTGCTAGCACTCGATGTCATTGCAAATCCTTGATCGTGAGTAGAATCAGGCAAGGCTAGAGGGTAACAAGCGGTAGGATTTTGTGAACATTTTACAAATAATGCCCCTTTCACATTATTTGTTATCGCTAAATGGTAAGCCTCTTTCACAATATCATTGACACGATCAACAGCCCCTATACTTTCAGGGCTATTTCCTGAACGGGCAAAAGAA
The DNA here is from genome assembly GCF_009761375.1 of Ursidibacter arcticus. Lineage (GTDB taxonomy): Bacteria > Pseudomonadota > Gammaproteobacteria > Enterobacterales > Pasteurellaceae > Ursidibacter > Ursidibacter arcticus. The sequence continues at coordinate 43,893 of NZ_LEKM01000105.1, forward strand.
ACTAATAAGGTAGGTTTATCTTCAAATAAATATTGATAAGGACTAGAAACTAAATCTGTACTAGCAATAGCTTCTACTACGCAACCTAATTGTTCACTTAAAACTGGAGCAATCACTTCACCGATAAACGCCGATGTACCCGCCCCAGTAAAAATAATACGTAGTTCGCCTTTTTTAGCTCTCTCTACGAGTGGAGCAATAAAAGTATGAATAGATGAATTTGCAACAATTTCTGTGGTTTCTCGCCACGTCTGTGGCTGCTGTGCAATTTCTTTTGCTGTCCAAAAAGCCTTTTGATTTTCTAAGGTTTGGTTTGAAATATTTAGAATCATTCCACTTCCCTCACAAAATATTGTCGTCCAAATTTGAAACTTGCAAAGTAGCTAAATGTTTTATTTCAAATCTAATCGACGATAAATAAATACTTTGTTAAGAGAAAATGAATTAAGCAATCAACACTTTTACACCTGAATTTTCTAAATAATGCTGATAATTTTTCGGTAGCTGATCATCTGTGACTAACACATCAATTTGATTGACCGGGCAAATAACAAAATCACTATATTGTCCAAATTTACTTGAATCCGTTACCACAATAACTTGATTTGCTGCTTCACACATCAAACGATTTAGATGTGCCTCTTGCTCATTAAAAGTTGTAACACCTTTTTGCAAATCAAAACCATCAACACCTAAGAACACTTTATCAAAGCGATATTGACGTAAATTGTTATCTGCCATTATGCCTGAAAAAGACATCGCATTTTTACGCAAAATCCCTCCCGTCATTCTGACTTCTACATTCGGACAAGCAACTAATTCCATCGCAATATCTAAACCATTTGTCAAAACTGTCAAGTTTAAATCATTTAAATGACTTACGATTGCTTTCGTTGTTGTTCCAGAATCTAGAATAACTTTATCACCATTCTGTAATAATGACGCAGCCATTTTGCCTATATTTTGCTTAACTTCAGGATAATGATTTCGCTTGTCTGCAATTGAAAGTTCCGCAATCAATCTAGAATTTAACACTGCAAAACCATGTGAACGAGTTATAAACCCTTGTTGTTCCAAAGCATTTAGATCAGTTCTAATCGTCACTGAAGATACCTTGAAATACTGAGCTAAAGCCTCAACTCGCTGACTATTTGTCAGCTTGAGCAATTCTAAAATATCAGAACGTCTTTCAACGCTACTTTTCATTTTCTCTCCTAAATTCAAACAATCACCACAAACTACGATTGCTTTCGAGATGAATAATAAAACAACGAATAACAAAAACAATCAAAAGCATTCGAAAATGAGATAAAGATCACATAAATTTACAAAACACAAACTAACTGACATATATAAATCCTAATTATTATCTTAAACAGTATAAAATAGCTCTTTGCGTTTTATCGTCACAGTGAATAGTGATTAGACAAAATTTCTATGATAAGCTACCTTCTCCTGTATTTATGCCATTCAATCAACATTAAGGAAAGAAAATGAATTTTAATCAAATTTTAAATACCGTATTAGGCACAGTGAAACAATCAGCTGGCAAAATTAATAAACCAAGTGAAAACACTGCAGATACAATTACTAAAATTGGTGGTGGTGCGGCTTTAGCGGGTATTTTATCAATGGTATTAGGTAGAAATGGTGGAGCAAGCCTAACAAAACTTGGCTCACTCGCTGCATTGGGCAGTATTGCTTACCAAGCCTATCAAAATTATCAAAAAGATCAGGCAAATACTCAGCAACAGGTTTCTGAAACTGTGTTTACTTCAACAGCTCATAGTGAAGAAGAACGTAGTAATGTAATTTTACGCACAATGATCGCAGCCGCATTATCTGACGGTGTACTTGATGAACACGAAAAAGCGTTAATTGAACAAGAGGGGGGAAATGACCCTGAATTACAACAATGGCTATCACAAGAAATCGCAAGTCCAATTCGTGTTTCTGAAATTGCTAGCATTGTCGGTAATGATGTTGCATTGGCAAGCCAAGTTTATTTAGCCGCTCGTGTTGTGTGTAAAGATCTTTCTCGTAAAGAAATAGTGTTCTTATCACAACTCGCTACGGAATTAAATCTTGATGACGCTTTAGTTGAACAGCTTGAAAAACAAGCGGGCTTTTAATTCGATTTTTTTACAAAAAAATGGCAAGGTGGATTCCTTGCCATTTTGCTTTATGCCTTCCTAGAAGGGCTCTACTATGAATAATATTTAAGATGCAACTATCTCTAAAAAGTATTGCATTATTCTGGCATCATTGGTTAATTCTGGGTGGAAAGAGCAAGCCAGTACCTTACCTTGTTTTGCCAATACTACATTACCCTCAAATTCTGCAAGTACTTCTACACGACTATTCTCAATGGTTGAGATATAAGGTGCTCGAATAAATACTGCTGGGAATGGCTTTTCTAAGCCTTTTACCGCCAAATCAGTTTGAAAGCTGTCTATCTGCCGTCCAAACGCATTACGTTGCACACAAATATCCATTACCCCTAGATGAGCAGGCTCTCCACCTTCAATTTGTTTAGCTAATAAGATCATTCCTGCACAAGTACCGAACAATCCTTTTCCTTGTTGAGCAAACTGCTGTATTGCCTCCAACAGTCCCACCGTACGCATTAGCTTACCGATAGCAGTACTTTCTCCCCCAGGTAAAACTAAACCATCAAGAGCGGTGAGATCACTTGGATTTTTTACAATTTTTGCCGTTGCACCTAATTGCTCAATCTGTTGGCAATGCTCACTTACCGCACCTTGTAGAGCAAGCACACCAATAGTTAAATGACGATAATTTTGCATACTCTACCAACCACGATCTTGCATTCTTTCTGCTGCTGAGAGACGAGAAATTTCAACCCCTTTCATTGGCTCACCCAAATCTTCTGAAAGACGAGCGATTAAATCGTAGTCTTGATAATGTGTAGTAGCTTGAACAATTGCACGAGCAAATTTCTCTGGATTTTCTGCTTTAAAAATACCTGAACCTACAAAGACACCGTCAGCACCGAGTTCCATCATCAATGCTGCATCGGCAGGTGTTGCCACACCACCAGCTGCAAAATTCACCACAGGTAATTTACCTAAGGTTTTAATTTGCAGTAATAATTCAAAAGGTGCACCTAAGTTTTTCGCTTCTGTCATTAGCTCATCGTGGCTCATTGCGACAACTTTACGCACCTGTGCATTAACCTTACGCATATGACGAACAGCTTCTACAATATTTCCTGTTCCTGGTTCTCCTTTCGTTCTCAGCATTGACGCTCCTTCTCCAATTCGGCGAAGTGCTTCACCAAGATCACGACAGCCACATACGAAAGGCACTCTAAACTCACTTTTTAATAGGTGGAACTCTTCATCTGCAGGCGTAAGTACTTCACTCTCATCAATGTAATCGACCCCCATAGACTCTAATACACGCGCTTCAGTAATATGCCCAATACGCGCTTTTGCCATTACAGGAATAGAAACAGCCCCCATAACGTCTTTCACAATTTTAGGGTTTGCCATACGAGCCACACCGCCTGCTGCACGAATATCAGAAGGTACACGCTCTAATGCCATTACTGCCACTGCACCCGCAGCTTCCGCAATGCGAGCTTGCTCGGCATTCACAACATCCATAATTACGCCACCTTTTTGCATTTGTGCCATACCACGTTTTACGACATCTGAACCTAGAATTGTTGCCATTGTATTTTCCTTCTGTTAGTGAAATTGCTCGCTATTTTGAGAAATCACAGATATGATTAAAAGTATCAGTTTTGATGATTTTAATGGTGTCAGAATGAAAAAAATAAATTATCGCTTAGATAAAACCGATAAAACGCCACTCTATTTACAGCTTTATCAACAAATCCGTTTAGCAATTCATCAACAACAATTACATTTTGGTGATAAATTACCTTCCAAACGCCACTTAAGTGAGTTTCTGCAAATCAGCCAAAACACCGTTGAGAATGCTTATGAGCAATTACTTGCGGAAGGTTATATCAATGCTAAAGCTCGCAGTGGTTTTTTTGTCAGCTTTCAAGCGGAGCTGGATTTTCCTTGTGATCTGCCACGTCAAAAACAAACTGCATATTTTCAATCTCGCAAAACTTACTACGATCTCAATCCTAATTTAATTGATAGTAAAAATTTTCCGATACGTCAGTGGCAAAAAGCAGGAAAACAGAGCCTTAAATTTTGGCAAAATGAAATGATTGCCTTAGGCGACAAACAAGGTGATCGTAATTTACGCAATGAAATAGCCCACTACTTATACGCATCTCGTGGAGTAAATTGTGAACCTGAACAAATTGTAATCGGTACAGGATTAGAAAATTGTGTGCTACAACTAATTTTACTTTTTAATCAAATCAGCGAAAAGCCTATACAATATGCAATGGAGTCTTATGGTTATATTACCATTGAAAAAATGCTCACTGCTTATGGTAAAAAAGTACTTCACCTCCCCTTAACCACTGACGGACAGCTTGATCTAGCCACACTGGCGGAAAGCCAAATAGATGTTGCTTACCTGACTCCATCTAACCTCTACCCGTTCTCACAAGTATTATCTATTGGACAACGCCAACAATTACTAGAATGGGCGAACCAACAGCCACAACGTTATATTATTGAAGATGACTACGACAGCGAATATCGCTACAAAGGTAAGCCTATTCCTGCATTACAAAGCCTTGATGTCAATGAGAAGGTCATTTATCTAGGATCATTCTCTAAACTACTGATGCCATCTTTACGAGTTGGCTTTATGGTATTACCCAAATCCCTACTTTCACTTTATCAAGAATATTGCGGATTTTTTAACTGTGGTGTTTCTCGCTTTGAACAGCAACGATTAGCCACATTTATTCAACAAGGTGAATTTGAAAAACATATTCAGCGAATGCGGAAAATTTATCGTAAAAAAATGGAAATGCTTTGCCGTCTATTGCAATCTCACTCAGATAAAATTCGCTATTATGGCGAACATTCCGGAGCATATTTATTGATTGAACTCTTGAAAAGCCCGCACACCAGCACTGAATTAGTAGAACGCTGCTTGCAAAAAAACATTAAAATCTACCCGCTTAATTACCCTAATCGGCAACTCTTTTCCATTGGCTTTGCGGATATTGATGAACAAGAATTTAATGACGTGTTTGAAAAGTTAATTTCAATATTAGTGTTAAAATAGTAGATGAAATATAAAAAATTAGGCAAGTGAGTAAACTATTTTATCTACTTGCCTATTATTTATTAAAATTACGCTGGGTGTCTTTCTGCAACTTCTTTTAACAATGCTTGTAATTCACCTTTTTGGAACATTTCAAGCACGATATCGCAACCACCAATTAACTCACCTTCTACCCATAATTGTGGGAATGTTGGCCAATTTGCGTATTTTGGTAATTCTGCACGAATATCTGGGTTAGTTAAAATATCTACATAACCAAATGGAACTTGGCAGTTAATTACTGCTTCCACTGCACGAGCAGAGAAACCACAAGATGGGAATTTTGGCGAACCTTTCATATAAAGTAAGATTGGGTTTTCGCTAATTTGTTTTTGGATTCTTTCGATAGTTTCCATTGTTTACCTCATTTAAGTGTTGTAAGTATCTCCTGATACCTATCTTATTCAAAGATGGTACAACTGTACCATCTCTATCGACTTACTACTTCGCAATACGTTTATATTTGATACGATGTGGCTGTACCGCATCTGCTCCAAAGGTTTTCTTTTTCCACTCTTCGTAGTCAGAGAAGTTACCTTCATAGAAAGTTACTTTACCTTCATCACCGTAGTCAAGAATATGGGTCGCAATACGGTCTAAGAACCAACGGTCGTGCGAAATAACCAATGCACAACCAGGGAACTCTAAAATTGCATTTTCTAATGCACGTAAGGTTTCAACGTCTAAATCATTGGTTGGTTCATCTAGTAATAAGACATTTCCGCCTACTTGTAGTAATTTTGCTAAATGTAAACGACCACGCTCACCACCCGATAGCTCACCTACACGTTTTTGTTGATCTACCCCTTTGAAGTTAAAGCGTCCAACATAAGCACGACTTGGAATTTCAAAGTTGCCAATTCGCATAATATCCTGTCCACCAGATACTTCTTCCCAAACGGTTTTGCTGTTATCCATCGCATCACGGAACTGATCAACAGATGCCATTACTACTGTTTCGCCCAAGACGATTGAACCAGAATCAGGCTGTTCTTGCCCTGATAGCATACGGAATAAAGTTGATTTACCCGCACCATTTGCCCCAATAATCCCGACAATCGCTCCTTTTGGAATAGAGAATGAGAGATCGTCAATTAAAGTACGTTCGCCATAAGATTTTGTTAGATTTTGTACTTCAATCACTTTATCCCCTAAGCGTGGGCCAGGTGGAATAAAGAGTTCATTGGTTTCGTTACGTTTTTGATATTCGCCACTATTAAGTTCTTCAAAACGAGCCATACGAGCTTTACTTTTTGCTTGGCGACCTTTTGGATTTTGACGTACCCATTCAAGCTCTTTTTCGATAGATTTCTGACGAGCCGATTCCGCAGCTTGCTCTTGTGCTAAACGTTTCTCTTTTTGCTCTAACCAAGATGAGTAATTTCCTTCCCAAGGAATACCTTCTCCGCGGTCAAGTTCTAAGATCCAACCTGCTACGTTATCTAAGAAATAACGGTCGTGGGTAATTGCAACGACTGTGCCTTCATAATCGTGTAAGAAACGTTCTAACCAAGCCACTGACTCTGCATCTAAGTGGTTGGTTGGTTCGTCTAATAACAACATATCTGGCTTTTCAAGTAATAAACGGCAAAGTGCTACACGACGGCGTTCTCCCCCTGAAAGATGCTCAATTTTTGAGTCCCAGTCAGGTAAGCGTAACGCATCTGCTGCTCGCTCTAATTGGTTTTCAAGATTATGACCATCGTGAGCTTGAATAATGGCTTCAAGTTCTGCTTGCTCCGCTGCCAGTTTATCAAAATCAGCGTCAGGATCCGCATAAAGCGCATACACTTCATCTAAACGGGTAAGTGCTTTTTTAACTTCACCCACTGATTCTTCAATGGCTTCACGCACAGTTTGTTGTGGTTCAAGTTTTGGTTCTTGTGGAAGATAGCCAATTTTAATCCCTGGTTGTGGGCGAGCTTCACCCTCGATCTCTTTGTCGATACCAGCCATAATGCGTAAAAGTGTCGATTTACCCGCACCATTTAAGCCAAGCACCCCGATTTTAGCACCAGGGAAGAAACTTAATGAGATGTCTTTAAGAATGTGTCGTTTTGGTGGAACAACCTTACCAACACGATGCATTGTATAAACAAATTGCGTGGACATTATATTCATTCCTTATTGATAAAAATTGAGAGCTATTCTACTTGAAATTGGGCTAGGTGGGAATCTGAAATCTTGCTTAGATAAAATCTATCTTTAAGAAAATTTTTTTGGGGTAAGGTAGACTTTAGCCCACCATATTTAAAATCAATCAGTTACAAAATGGTGGGCTAAATCCCACCCAGATTATTGACAAAGTCTTTTTTCATTCGGACGCCAGCGTGGCGTCCCTACAAGGAAAGTTATAACCAATTGAAAAATAACAGATTTTATTTTGTTATGTAGGGACGCCACGCTGGCGTCCGTTAATTGGATACAACAAATTGGGGTTTGTCATCAGTCTG
>NZ_LEKM01000106.1 GCF_009761375.1 Ursidibacter arcticus
GTTTGTCATCAGTCTGAACACCCATTGGTGTTGCTAATGTTGCTAAGCAATATGCAAAACCTGTTATTGCAATAACGGGTTGTTTGAAAGAAGATTACTCTGTTGTTTATCAATGTGGTATTGATGCTGTCTTTCCTATAATTCGACAGTTGGATTCGCTAGATGCAACACTGAAAGCAGGGAGAGATAATTTAATTTCAACAGCAGAGAATGTGGCAAGGTTATTGAAATTATCTTTATGATCTATCCTATTGGAATATATGAGCAAGGAAGCTCTTACTATACTTATAAATCAATCACTTCTGTAGAAAGTGTTTGCTTTAAATAGTGTAGCGTGTTCTAATAATGCTCAAGCTAAAAAGCTGGTTATATAAGTTCGTTATTTATTGCACTTCCTGTACTACAAGTTTTAAATTTGTTCTTGAAAGTCTTTTAATATCTATCTCTATCTAAATTCAATTTCTTAGCGTCACCGCTTGTTTCAAGCACAAATTTAAATTTTTATACACAAAGGAAGACAAAATGTCTAAATTACAAGGCACAGTTAAATGGTTTAACTCAGATAAAGGTTTTGGTTTTATTACTCCAGCAGATAATGGTAAAGATTTATTCGTACACTTTTCTGGTATTGTTGGAACTAACTTTAGAACCTTAAATGAAGGCGATAAAGTAGAATATACCGTTCAAGATTCAGAACGTGGTCCATCAGCTATTGATGTGGTTGTGATTCGTTAATAATTAGATTTAAAATTTAATCTAAACTAAGAATATAGCTAAGCGGGCAGATTGGTAAAAAGTTTTATCAATCTGCCCGCTTGTTCATAGAGAATAATTATGCTTTAGATTCTATGCCACAGTATTCTATTACTTAGTTCTGTATCACCGTTGCAGTTACAATCACTGCAATAAAAATTGCTAACCAGATAAGATGGATTTTGACACTTTGGCGATTGATTTCTTGGTTTTCTAAGCGGCGTTGTTCAAGTTTTTGCTTATAAATTTCTAAATCTGCTTCTTTGAATGAGAAACCACAATGAATACAATGCTCCACACTATCACTAATTTTTTTATGACATTCAGGGCAACGACGTAAAGCCATATTATTTCCTTTCGATAAAAGCGAATAAATTTTTCACAAAGAGATCAGGGGATTGCTGATGTGCATTATGTCCTGCATTAGCAATCAGTTGATAAGGTAAATGGTGTCTCTCGACCATTTGCCGAAATTTTTGATCTCTTTCTCCAATAAAAAAGGTCAGTTCATTTCTCATTTGGCAATCAAAAAAAGGCTGTTTGGCAAGGCTAGTTGCTTCAAGCATTTGTGCAATTTTCTCTCCACAATTATCTTGCCTTTTTTGGATAAAATCAGCCCGCTTCTGAATATCTAAATCTGCAAAAACAGCTTGTTGATACCAATCTTCTAGCACATTGCGAAGTGGCTCGGTACGAAATCGTTTTGCCCAATATTGATCATTTTGCCAACGAGTCTGACGTTCCTGTTCACTTTGTAGCCCTATGTTAGTACCTTCTAACACCACCCCCAGCAGGTTAGCCTGCTCTTGATGATGTAGATAATCTAATGCAATACGTCCACCTAATGAGTAACCAACTAAGTAAAATGGCTCTTGGATAAGCGTATTTAATGTGGAATGAAGTTGCTGACGAACATCGCTGAAACTATGGCAATCAATATGTTGGCTCTGATTATGGCAAGGAAGATCAAGTGTAAGCGGTCGGATTTTTGGATTTTTTTGCAACAGGCAAATGACCTGTTGCCAATCTTGTTGAGAGCCGAGCAATCCGTGCAGGAAAACCACAGGAATGCCCGAATCACGATGCCACTGATACGCTAACATTAGTCGATAGAAGCTCGTGAGATTTGTTCAAGTAAGGCTTTATATAATGAGCTACCTTCTTGATCGTTCACTTTGATTTCGACAATCGTTACACCTTTGCGAGCATACGCTTGTTTGAGCTTGGTGGCGAGATCTGCCCAAGTGTAAGGACGTAGATATTCTAAACCGAACATTGTTGCAATTTGTGAGAATTCTAAATTATGCGATAAGCGGTAGTATTTCTCTTTTGCTTGAGCATCAACAGGTAGCATATCAAAAATTGCCCCACCGTTATTGTTAATCACAAATAATAGTGTTGGCTGTGTAATGTTGCGTAGCAATGCGATAGAGTTTAGATCGTGCAGGCAAGAAATATCGCCAATAACCCCAACGGTTGGTGCGTTGCTACCTTTCGCAATACCTGCAATGGTCGCAATTAAGCCATCAATGCCACTTGCTCCACGATTAGTGTAAACAGGATAGCCTTCAGGTAATTTACACAGTGCATCAACTAATCGCACAAATAAACTATTCCCTAAGAATAGGTTGCCATTTGGTGGCATTACTCGCTCAATATGATGTGCTAATGAGGCTTCATTTAAATTACCGCCCACTTGTTGCTCAATAAAACCAGCACAGAATTGCGACAATGCCAACGGCTCAAGTAACCAAGGTTTTTGGCGAAGCGGTGGGTGTACTCGTGTAAAATGATGAGCTTTTGCAACAAAACGAGTTTGCTGATGTGCATAAGGATTTAGATAGTCTTGGGAATTTTCAACTAACCAAAATTCGCCCTTGAATGCATTGAGAAATTGGTTTACTCGTTTACTTACAATTTGCGAGCCAAATTGGATCACAATATCGGCTTGTAATAAACGCTGTTCGACAGTTTTATTTGATAGCCAAATATCAGCAAATGGCAGACTTGCTTCAATACCTGATTGCACATCACTGATTAAACACCAGCCTAGCGTTTCTGCCCAAAGTTTCAAGCCCATTCCTTGCTCTAAAGGTAATTTACCTACGACAACTACACCACGTTTGGTTCGCCAATAATCCCAATTTTCGTGCATTAACACATCTTGTTGAGTTGCCTGTTGGTCGATCCATTTTGTTTGAGGTTGATTTAACCAACGTTGAATAGGTGCTAACCAAGGATCTTGCCCAATCGCATTTTCATCCGCATCATATAAAGGCTCTGCAAAAGGTGCATTGATATGCACAACGCCCCCTTTTTCTGCTTGTTGTGTACAAGCCTGTTCAACCGTTGCAATCAACCAATTTGGACTAAAATGAGAAGAAGGTTTTGGCAAATTCAAGCTTGCCACAGGATATTGCCCGAAAATATGTTGCTGTTGAATTGCTTGATTTACACCACAATCAATCAATTCAGGCGGACGATCCGCTGATAACACAATCAATTTATGATGTGTCAAAGATGCTTCAATCACAGCTGGGTAAAGGTTTGCCACAGCAGTACCAGAAGTTACAATAATCGCCACAGGTGCTTGAGTTGCTTTTGCCACCCCTAATGCAAAAAAGCCTAAACCACGCTCATCAAAATGAGTATGGCATTCTGCTGCATTTTGTTGCTGTAATCTTACCGCTTCAAGTGTCAGCGGAGTAGAGCGAGAGCCAGGTGCAATACAAAAATGTTTTACGCCATAACGCAGTAGTGCATTAAGCACCACTCTCGCCCAAGAGCGATTAAAAGTACTGGTGTTGATCGTCATTCTTCTTCTCTTTAATGATAAATAAGCGGTCAGATTGTAGCAAAATTTTGCAAGGTTATGTAGTGGCTCGTGAAAATGTAAGAATTATCTTTTTTAGCGGTAGGAAATTGTTATTTGGAATAAAAAGACGAGGAGATTTTGCAAAAAACGCTCAAAATCTCCCCGCTTATTGTCGTTATTTCATCTCTGCAAAGGCTTGATCTGCCATTGCTAATGTGTGGGCGATGTCTTCATCACTGTGAGCAAGCGACATAAAGCCAGCTTCAAATGCACTTGGTGCGAGATAAACGCCTTTTTCTAACATTTTGTGGAAAAAGGTGTTGAATGCATTAACATCGCATTTCATTACATCTTGATAGCTTTCGATAGTTTGCTGTTCCGTAAAGAATAAACCGAACATTCCGCCAACATATTGCACTGTCAGTGGAATATTGTGCTTATCTGCAAGCGTTTTGAAACCTTCCGCAAGTGTTTTGGTTTTTTCGGCTAATTTGGCTTCATTATCTGCTTTTGATAGCTCGGTTAAACAGGCTAAACCTGCTGACATTGCTATCGGGTTGCCTGAAAGCGTTCCTGCTTGGTACACAGGGCCTGTTGGGGCAATGTATTCCATAATTTCTTTCTTGCCACCAAATGCACCGACAGGCATACCGCCACCGATAATTTTACCTAAAGTCGTTAAGTCTGGCGTTACGCCATAGTGTGCTTGAGCACCACCTAGTGCCACACGAAAACCTGTCATTACTTCATCAATAATAAAGACAGTACCGTATTCAGTGCATAGCTCACGCAAACCTTGTAAAAAACCATCTTTTGGTGGAATACAGTTCATATTACCAGCCACAGGCTCAATAATTAAACAGGCTATCTCATTTGGGTATTGTTCAAAGGCTTGTTTGACGGAGTTTAAATTGTTGTATTCGCAAGTAATGGTATGTTTAGCAAAATCTTCGGGAACACCGGGGGAGCTTGGCTGACCGAGTGTTAATGCACCAGAGCCAGCTTTTACTAGTAGAGAGTCAGAATGACCGTGATAACAGCCTTCAAATTTAATAATTTTATCGCGTTTGGTATAACCACGAGCAAGGCGGATTGCAGACATTGTGGCTTCTGTACCAGAGCTAACCATTCTAACCATTTCAATAGATGGAACAAGTTTGCAAACTAACTCAGCTAGTTCAATTTCGATAGCTGTTGGTGCACCGAAACTTAGCCCATTTGGTACAGCTTCAAGTACCGCATTGATGATTGCTGGGTGATTGTGCCCTAGCACCATTGGGCCCCAAGACCCCACATAGTCAATATAACGTTTACCTTCGCTATCGGTAATGTAAGCACCTTGTGCTTTTTCGATAAAAACAGGTGTGCCACCCACGCCTTTAAAGGCTCGAACAGGCGAATTTACACCACCAGGGATTACTTTTTGTGCTTTTTCAAAGAGAGAAAGAGATGAGGTCATTCGGGTTTCCTTTGTTATCGACTAAATATAGGCAACATTGTACTGTAAAATTTCACGAAATAAGCGACTATTGAATGAAAAAAATTGAGAGTTTTAGCGATTATGCTATGCTGACGAGCAGTTTTATCAATAACTCTTAAGGTAAATTCGTCTATGTGGCAGACGTTTCTTGCAGTATTTTGCGTATCTTTCTTAGCGTTGATTGTAATGCGACCTGTGGCAGAGAAAATAGGCTTGGTGGATAAACCAAACTTTCGTAAACGCCACCAAGGTGTTATCCCGTTAATTGGGGGGATCGCTTTATTTCTTGGGAATTTAACATTCTATTTATTGGAATGGCAACAGATGAAATTCCCAGAGCTTTATTTAACAGCGGTAACTATTTTGCTGATTATCGGTGTACTAGATGACCGCTTTGATATTAGCCCCTTTTTACGAGCAGGTATTCAAGCCTGTTTAGCAGGGGCAATGATTTATAGTGGATTATCCATTGCCAGTCTTGGACAGCTGATTGCCCCTTTTAGCTTAGAGCTTGGTGCTGTTGGGGTGGTATTAACGGTATTTATCACTATTGCGATTATCAATGCGTTTAATATGATTGATGGTATTGATGGGCTGTTAGCGGGGCTTTCTTCGGTAAGTTTTGCAGGTATCGGTATTTTAATGTGGCTTGATGAGCAATACACTTTAGCTTATTGGTGCTTCGGCTTATTGTTAGTCCTTCTGCCTTATGCGATGTTTAATTTGAGTGTTTTTGGGGCGAAATGGAAGGTCTTTATGGGCGACTCGGGGAGTACTTTAATTGGTTTTACAATGATTTGGATTTTGCTCTTGAGTACACAAGGGCAAGGACACGCCATTAGCCCCATTACAGGTTTATGGTTAATTGCTGTGCCGTTAATTGATATGGTGGCGATTATTTTCCGCCGTTTGCGAAAAGGTAAAAGCCCATTCCGTCCAGACCGCTTACATATTCACCATTTAATGATGCGAGCAGGATTAACATCTCGTCAAGCCTTAGCGGTAATTGCATTCGGTGCAGCCCTTTGTACAACCTTTGGCGTATTAGGTGAAATTTACTACTGGAACCAGTGGGTTATGTTTATCTGCTTTATTGCCTTATTTTTCTTATATTCTTACTCTATCGTACACGCGTGGCGAATTACCCGTTTTGTTCGCCGTCACAAACGCCGATTACGCAGAAAACAGAGTAGCTAAAATTTATATCGGAGCAAAAACAAAATGGAACTCGAATTAGAAACAAAAAAACAGCCCACCCGATTTAATCGACTGGGGCTATTTTCCCAAAGTTTATTTATCTTCATTTTACTGACGTTAATTGGGAGTGCTATTGGTTGGAAGTCGTCTGAATTTCAATCTGAGCAATGGCAGGCAGAAGTTAAATTAGAAGAACCTGTTGTGCAAGATTTGGGGAATTATTATGCTCTCGCAACCACCTATGATTTTTTACAAGGCAAGAGTGAGAGACACTTAACAAACAATGTCTATCAAGAATTTTTGCTTAACTTATCTTCTCAAGATGTATTAACAGCTTTTTTAGCACAGCACGAGATTGTTAAAAAATACGCCTCTGATCATAAACAGCTTGTTGAAGCAGTATTGCCACATTTTATTGAAGGATTTGCATCTGTCTTGCCAAAATATAATGATAGCAGTAACGCTACTTTTACTTGGCAAAATGCAGAGCAAGCTAAGGTTTTACTAAATGATTACATTCAATTTGCAGGTGTAAAAGCACGAGAAAGCTTAAATGGCGAGTTGATTACCAAATGGAAAGTTTTATTTCAGCAGGTAAAATTTTCAGCAGAAAATCAACTTGGCGCAGTATTACAAGGCGAGCAAATTGCTCAACAAGATTGGAATGGAAAATTAAGTCTAATGCGAGCTGTTCAGCCGTTAGATGATAAACTTGTCCCTTACCGAATTACCCAAAGTGTAACGGTTAAAAAGGCTCAAGCACAAAACCAAATATATTGGGGATTGTGTGGTGGTGTGATTGGCTTGTTGTTAGCTCTATTGTTTATCGGTTTTTCTCGTGTAGGACGCCAGTCTGCATAATGTTAAAACGTCATATTTTGGTTGTAATTGGCACACGACCAGAAGCCATTAAAATGGCACCGCTTGTTAAATTATTACAGCAAGACGGTGCTTTTTTCACGCAGGTTTGTGTTACAGGACAACACCGTCAGATGCTTGACTCTGTCTTGCGTTTATTTGACATAGTGCCTGATTTCGACCTTGATATTATGAAATCAGGGCAAGACCTAACTGACACTACCGTTGAAATTCTTACCGCACTAAAAGCCATTTTTAGCCAAGTTAAGCCCGATTTGGTGCTTGTTCACGGCGATACAACCACTACCTTTGCGACATCATTAGCCTGCTATTATCAGCAAATTCCAGTAGGGCATATTGAAGCAGGCTTACGCACGAACAATCTTTTTTCTCCTTATCCTGAAGAAGCGAACCGAGCTTTAACCAGCGTTCTTGCTCAATATCACTTTGCCCCAACGGAAACCGCAAAGCAAAATTTATGTCGAGAAGGTAAAAATACCGAGCATATTTGGGTAACAGGTAATACGGTGATTGATGCCCTTTTTCTAGCATTGCAAAAAATTCACCAAAACCCACCGCTTGTACAGCAACTTGCACAACAATATTGCTTTTTAGATGAGCAGAAAAAACTCATTCTAGTTACAGGGCATCGCCGAGAAAGTTTTGGGCAAGGTTTTGAACAAATTTGCAACGCATTAGCGGAGATTGCACGCCAACATTCCGATGTACAAATTGTTTACCCTGTTCATTTAAACCCAAATGTGAATGAGCCTGTAAAGCAACGACTAGCGGATATTCCTAATCTCTTTTTGCTCGAACCGCAAGATTACCTTTCATTTATCTATTTAATGGAAAAAGCCTATTTAGTACTAACGGATTCTGGTGGTATTCAAGAAGAAGCCCCAGCATTAAATAAACCCGTGTTGGTAATGCGAGAAATGACAGAACGCCCTGAGGCGATTGAAGCAGGCACAGCAAAATTAGTCGGTACAAATTCGGCTCAAATTATTGAGGCGGTTCATCAGCTACTGACAAATAAAGATGCTTATAATGCAATGAGCCAAGCGGATAATCCTTATGGCGATGGAAAGGCTTGTGAGCGAATTGTACAAATTTTGAAAGAATTGAATGAGTAACACAATGGGAAATATTGAAACAGTAGCGGTCATTGGGCTTGGTTATATTGGCTTGCCGACTGCAGTCGCTTTTGCTTTAGCGGGTAAAAAGGTGATTGGGGTCGATGTAAACTCTGAGATTGTGAACGCCGTCAATCAAGCTATGCCACATATTCAAGAACCACAATTAGCCGAAAGTTTGTCGCAAGCGGTCAGTTCTGGGCAATTTTTTGCAACAGAACAAATTCCGCCAGCAGATGCTTTCATTATTGCAGTGCCTACACCTTTTAAAGCCGAATATCAGCCTGATTTGAGCTATATTCAACAAGCTGTGCAAAGTATTGCCCCTGTTTTAGTTAAGGGGAATTTAGTTATTTTAGAATCCACATCGCCTGTCGGGACTACGGAACAAATAGCACAGTGGTTGAAAACCGCACGCCCAGATTTAGCCTTTCCAACGGACAGACAAGAACAGCCTGATATTGCGATTGCATATTGCCCAGAACGAGTGCTTCCTAGCCGAATTATGCAAGAACTGATTGAAAATGATCGCATTATTGGTGGGCTAGATGCTTATTCTGCCAAACAAGCGGTGGCTTTATATCAATCTTTTGCAAAAGGGGAATGTATTGCAACAGACGCACGAACTGCCGAAATGTGCAAATTAACCGAAAATAGTTTTCGTGATGTAAACATTGCCTTTGCCAATGAGCTATCAATGATTTGTGATGAGCTTGATATTAACCTGTGGGAGCTTACCCGTTTGGCAAATCGCCATCCACGAGTGAATATCTTACAAGCAGGGGCAGGTGTTGGGGGACATTGTATTGCGGTCGATCCTTGGTTTATCGTGGCACAAGCTCCAACGCAAGCAAGGTTGATCCGAATGGCTCGCCTTGTTAATGAGCAGAAACCGAATTGGGTCATTGAAAAAGTGAAAGCCACAGTAGCGGAGTGTGCAACAGCAAAAAATTGCAAGCCTAGTGAACTTACCATTGCTTGCTTTGGCTTAGCATTTAAAGCCGATGTAGATGATCTGAGACAAAGCCCTGCACTAAACATTACTCAAACGCTTGCGGATTGGCATCGTGGAAAAGTTTTGGTGGTTGAACCGC
The DNA here is from genome assembly GCF_009761375.1 of Ursidibacter arcticus. GTDB lineage: Bacteria > Pseudomonadota > Gammaproteobacteria > Enterobacterales > Pasteurellaceae > Ursidibacter > Ursidibacter arcticus. The sequence goes on from NZ_LEKM01000106.1 coordinate 9,334, forward strand.
ATATTCAGGTTTTGCCAGAAAATCTTCAAAATAAAGCCGAGTTAGTTGATCACACAATCGCATTACAGCAAGCGGATATTGTGGTTTTACTCGTAGATCATCAACCTTTTAAAACGCTTAAACCTACACAGCCTTGGATTGTGGATTGTAAAGGAATTTGGCAATGAGAATAGAACGAAATCAATGGGAAAGTGATTTTTTCGGGCGTGAAATTTACCAAATTTATTTTGATGAGTTTATTCCCATAGCAGATATAAACATTCCCCATTTTCATCAAGCAATGAGCGAGAATATTTTATACCAAGCTAACATTCCGAGTGGCGATCTCGCTAAAATAGATTTTCTACAAGCACAAGGTTTCCGCTTTGTACAAGGGGAGATGATCTTTCAATTAGATCTTGCAAAATATACGAAAGATCTCACCGCTTACCCCAATTGCCGATTGGCAACAGCACAAGATCTGCCAGCATTGAAATCGCTAGTGGCAACCGCTTTCCCAAATAGCCGATTTCGTCCCCCATACTTTACTCAAGCGGAAAATCAACGTTTTTACCAGCAGTGGATCGAAAATGCAGTGAAAGGGGCGTTTGACGATCTCTGCTTGATTACCGAGCAAAACGGTGAATTACAAGGGGTTGTTAGCCTTCGATATAATGGTGAACAAGCTAAAATTGGTTTACTTGCGGTTTCTCCTAAACATCAGCAACAAGGCGTTGGCAAGCGGTTACTTCATTCAGCTATTTTGCAAGCAAAAGCCCAAAATGCCACGCTGCTTGAAATTACAACACAATTAAATAACCCCCAAGCGATAGGACTATATCAAACGCTGGGGGCGAAAATTGTGGCGGTTAATTGTTGGTTTTATTGTTAGGCGATAAAGCATTTTCTAACAAGGAAAACTCTGTTTTTTATAAAAAATATAAAAAACAACTGCTTACCAATTCTTTTCTATCGTCATAAACCATTCACTGCTTGAACGGCTATAAAAAGCGGAAATATTACTGTCAATTTTTCGATAACGATAATTTAATTTTGGCACAAAGCCACGCCATTGAATTCGGTTATGCCACAGACTAGCATTTACGCTGTATTCATTATCAAGTCGTTTTTTCGGGAAATAGAAGTTATCTGCTAAGAAATTACGTTTTACATAACGCAAACTGACTCGGCTCGCAACATCGCCATAACGCACTAATGAACCAAGATTAATCCCCTTACGGATAGAGGATTCCGCCTTATCTTTAGTGCGATCTTTGCTGAGTTCGATCCCGCCAAACATTACCCAATTCGGATTGACGGTATAGCTTAATGAAGTGGATAACCCATTGATATAGCCGTTATAACGCTGTGCAATATTTTCATCGGCATAACGTTTTTGTGTGTGATTCAAATTAGTGGAAAACGTCCATTGGCGGTTAAGCTGACGGCGGAACTCAACATTTGCCCCGAAGTTTTGGCTATAACGTGGCGAAGCCAACCAATTTTGTTCAAAAAACGGCAAAACACCCCAAGATTGCAATGCAGAATGTTTCCGATAACCGAATGAACCGTATAACGATTTCTCGCTGTAATCCTGATTATCCCAATAATGCACACCGCTAAATCGACCTTCAAATGCCACAAAATGATTACCGATCAGGTTGATTTCTCTACTTGCCCCCAAACCGTAACGGAAACCGTGTGCTTTTTGTGGCAAGGAATCGGCATTTTTAACAAAACGCAATCCAGATATTTCCACTTCTCGTTCACTCGAAGCATTATTGACATTATCGGTTTGTGTATATTGTAATTCTGCATCGGGTTGCCAGCTTTGGCGTTCTTTCATTGCTTGTAGATAACGCTCGACTAACGGTTGCACTTGTGGATCAAGGGCGTTTTTTGCTTGGTTTAACTGCTGTTTCGCTTCACGATATTGTTTATTTTCAAACAACATTACACCCAAATCAAAACGTGGATAAGCTAACTGTGGTTGAGCTTGTAAAATTTGTTGGTAAAGCTCAATCGCCCCGTCATAATCTTGCTCTGCTCGTAACATCGCTCCTTTCGCATAACGATATAAAATCGGATCAAAACTTGCCTGTTTAACATAGTTTTCCAATGCTGGTTTTAAGGCTTGCCACTGTTTAGTAACCAATAGAGTGGTGATAGTTTGATCCAAATTCGCTTGTTCGATTGGTGTAAATATTGGAGTATAAGCGGTTAAATTCGGTGAATTTTTTGCAAATTCTGTTGGTTTAAAATGATCAGATTTTTCTTCAAAAAATAACGGTTTAGGCGTAGAAATAGTTTCTGCTAAAAGTGTTGTAGGAAGAATAAGAAAAATAAAAGGTATTGATTTCATTAGATTTTATTGGAAATATTTTTTATTAGTGTGGGGACGCATAGTGTGTGTCCCCACCATCAAATTGAATAGCTAAAAACTATTTTTGGATTTCGCCACGAGTACCGCCGAAGCCAATATCAAATTCCTGATGATTACTATAGCCATTTTGGTTATCTTTTGGGAGCATCCGATCTCTAATAAATGTAGTTGGTGACGAATAATACATCTCATACGTACTCCATCCACCATTTAGTGACTGTTGTAGTCTTGCACGACCTGCGATTTCTTCCGCATTTTTACCGTAAAACCCTAACTGATAATGCCCACTAATATCTCCAATATTTTTCCATTCATTAGCGTTAATACTACCTCTTGCAATATCTCCAATAGTTTTCCATTCATCGGCGATAATACTACCTCTTGCTCGCATATTACCAGTTGAAGCTGATTTATAAATTTCACCTTGGGTAAGAGTTAAACGACCTATATGTTCCAATCCTTCGATATTGCCTTCCCCCGTTCTATTGGCAAAATCGACATTATAAGTAAGTGTGCCTTGCCCTTTTGAATCAAACGCTACACCTGTATAAGTTGCTTTTCCTTCAGTTGGGAATTGAAGCTCTTTTGTTGCTAAACCTTTATCATCCTGAACAGTATAAGTTTCGGCTGTTTTGCTTACAACGGGTTCATACCAAACATTTGTTCCGTCATAGTTATATTGCAGATTTTCACTTTCTTTAGAATAGTATTTCCCTGTTACAACAGAATATTTTTGGTTATAAATATCGTGATGCTGGTTAGTCGTTGTAAATCGTCCCGTTTCTTTATCATTTTCAACAATAGGCTCTTTTATTGAACTTGTATTTTGATTGCGATTAAATCCTGTGGGAGTCTCGCTAGGTAATTCTTTCAATCTGTTAACGAGACTGATTTCAGCTTCATCTAGTGTGTTATATAAGTTTTCTCTCAAAAAATTCTCTAGATCCCAACTTGATAAATAGTCTTTAGAAAGTGTTTCTAAATTTTGTTTATGAGTAACTAATTGATCTAATTTGTTCTTAAATTCATCTAAAGTTAGATCTTTATTTTGTTCGACAAAATCAGTCGTATTAAGATTATAATAAAAATGTTGCTGAGAATATGTATTTGCTAGCTGATACATTTTTTCTTGTTTTTGACTAGCTTCCTTTTCAGTTGCTAATTTGGCTAACTCAGCTAATGCTTTTTCTTTGCTATTATCCGCATTACTGTAAGCAAAATTACCTGCTTCCCAATCTTCTAACCCTTTATCTTTGGCTAATTGTTTTAATTCTTTAATAAAGTTATTACGTTCAACTAACTTATCTAACTCAGCTAATGCAACCTCTTTCCCTTGAGCAACATTGCTATAAGCAAAATTATTGGCTTCCCACTCTTGTAAACCTTTGCTTTGAGCCAATTGTTTTAATTCGGTAATTAAAGCTTCACGAGCATTTTGTTTATCTTCTGCTTCTTTTTGTAATAAATCAGCTAAATCATCATAACTTTTATCTCTATTCGCTTTTTCAAATGCTTTTGCATCTTGATCTGAATAACCAAAATTTCTTGCTAAAGTTCTGACTTTCGATATTTTTGAAGCTAGTATTATTTCATCGGTAACTTCTTGCTTAGTTTTGCCAACAAGATCCGTTGCCAACTCATCAGCCCAGCCATTACCTAAACCAGCACTGATTGCTAGTTTATAAATTTGTTCTTTGGTAAGCGGTGTATTTAACGCTAACAAAGCAGCTTCTGCCTTTAATTTTGCTTCTTGTTCCGCTTGTATTGCTTTTTCTTTTTGCACTAAAACTTCATTTGCTTTAGCTAATTCTTGAGTAAGGTTGGTAAGATTATTTTGTGTCGTTGCAAGCGTTTTCTTGATCTCATCAACGGTTTTAGTAGAAGCTGAATTAGCCTGCTTTAATTGAGTAGTGATAGCGTCAAGATTACTTTTTGTTGCTGTTAGTTCTTTCTGTAAGTTTGCTTTTTCTTTATTAGACAACAATGATAAATTTTTTAATTTTTCTTCCGCTTGTTGTGCTGCTTGTTGTGCATTAGCTAACTGTTGTTTTAATTGTTCAATTTCCGTTTGTTTTATTTGTGGTTGGGTATGTACTTGCGTATCAGTTTTGGGTTTAGCATTATTAGAACCGCCTCCGCTACTTCCACAAGCTGTCAAACTCAGTAAAATTGCAGTTGCAATAGAAATACGTTTAATAGACATAGATAGACCTCATAAAATAATATGGTTAAAATTAAAACCGTTTTAATTTATACTACACTTATAAAATAGACCATAGACTATTGATTACAGTCTATTACCTTGTTAAGCAAGGTAACCTACCTTAAAAGGGCAATTATGAAAATTAATGAGAAAATCCGTCATTTGCGAGAAACACATCAACTTTCCCAAGAAGTGATGGCAGATAAATTGGGTATGTCGGTAACTGGTTACGCCAAAATTGAGCGAGGCGAAGTGCGTTCAAATTTGCCTCGTTTAGAACAAATTTCCGAAGTGTTTGATATGGATATTTGTGAATTATTGTCTTATGGCGAAGAGGGACAAATTTATTTTCATAATACAGACAATGATTACAGCAATTCTAACAATTTTTTAACGGTAGGTCATAACCAAAGTAGCCAAGAGACCGAGCGTTTAAAACAGCTATTAGTCCATAAAGAAGAACTAATGGCACAAAAAGATAAGCTAATCGAAAGCCTTGAGCGTGAACTTTCATTGCTCAGAAAGCTGACAACTAACCAAAATTAGAAGAACTATCTAAAATATTATGAATAGAATAGGTTCTTACTTAGTCATATAAAAGGAATATCCGATTATCCCCTTCAACAAACCGCCCGTTGTTGGCACAGAAATTGAATATCTTCAGCAGGCTATCGCAAGTGGTAGGCTCTCGGGAGATGGACGTTTTACCCGTTTATGTGAGCAATGGCTTGAGCAGCGTTTTCAAGCAGAGCGTGTATTGCTTACGCCGTCTTGCACCGATGCCCTTGAGCTGTCAGCACTGTTATTGAATATTCAGCCTGACGATGAAGTCATTATGCCAAGTTATACCTTTGTTTCTACGGCAAATGCGTTTGCACTCAGGGGGGCAAAGATTGTCTTTGTGGATATCCGCCCTGATACAATGAATATTGATGAAAGCAAAATTGAGCAAGCGATTACAGCAAAAACGAAAGCGATTGTTGTGGTACATTATGCTGGCGTGGCGTGTGAAATGCAGCGAATTATGTCGATAGCAGAAAAACATCAGTTGTGGGTGGTGGAAGATGCAGCACAAGGCGTGATGGCGAGTTATCAAAATAAACCATTAGGCACAATTGGGCATATCGGCTGTTATAGTTTTCACGAAACCAAAAATTATACAGCAGGTGGCGAAGGTGGTGCGATTGTTATCAACGATGAGAAACTAGTTGAACGTGCCGAGATTATTCGAGAAAAAGGCACAAATCGTAAGCAATTTTTTCAAAAGCAAGTGGATAAATATACTTGGCGAGAACTTGGCTCAAGTTTTTTAATGTCTGAATTACAAGCGGCTTATTTATATGCACAATTATTGTCGGCAGATCAAATCAACCAACGCCGTTTAGCATTGTGGCAACGTTATTACACTGCATTGGCATCATTGGCGGAACAAGGATTGGTAAAATTACCCCATATTCCGACCGCTTGTCAGCCAAATGGTCATCTCTTTTATCTCAAATTGGCAGATAAGCAACAACGTTCAGCTTTGATTGAATATTTGAACAAAAAGGGGATATTAGCAGTCTTTCATTATGTGCCTTTACATTCAAGCCCAGCAGGGCAACATTGGGGTACTTTTGTTGGCGAAGATTGTTATACCACGCAAGAGAGCGAAAAACTCCTTCGATTACCACTCTTTTTTAACTTAACCGATAATGAAATTACTCAAGTGATTGATGCGGTGTTAGATTTTTTTATGAACCCAAATGAGTAACCTATTGCATATTTTAGGGGCGGATATCCCCCATCATAACCACAGTTTATTACGCTTTTTCAACGATGATTTATGGCTAAAATTAGCCGAAAAGAGTGAGCAAAACCAAACGCACTCTTTTTATGTGGTAAGCCAAGAAGATCTTACGACTCAATATCCCAATTTGCCGATTAATGTTTTCCCAAACAAAAAAGCATTAACCCAAGCAGTATTGGCATTTGTGAAATCGCAAGCAGATGCTTATTTTCTATTACACGGGCAATTTAACTGGGGAATATGGTTTGCAATTTTATGGGGGAAACTCCCCGCTTATCGTTGCATTTGGCACGTTTGGGGAGCGGATTTATATCAACAATCAACGGATTGGCGGTTTAAATTGCTTTATCCCTTACGCCGCCTAGCACAGCAAAAAATCGGGCGAATTTGGGCGACAAAGGGGGATTTAGATTATGCTCATCGGCAACTTAACCGTAGCTCAGAACAAGATCGCTTAGTCTATTTCCCAACTAAAATGCCCCAAGTGGTGCCATCATCAACAGAGAATAAAACAGAACAGCCATTGACGATTTTAGTCGGAAATTCGGGCGATCGTGCTAATCAGCATTGCCTTGCACTACAATATATTCAGCAAACATTTGGTGCAAAGGTACAAATTATTTTACCGATGGGGTATCCTGCCAACAATTACGCCTATATTGAACAGGTGCGACAACAGGCTTTAGCGTTATTCCCTGAAAAAAACATTACGCTTTTAACTGAAAAATTGGACTATCACGCTTATTTGGATTGGTTGAAAGATTGCGATATGGGCTGTTTCTTATTTGAACGGCAACAAGGGATAGGCACAATTTGCCTATTAACCGCAATGAACATTCCTGTGTTATTGCACCCTAATAATCCATTTAAATTAGATATGCAACAAGAGAATGTTCCTTTTATGGAAATGGGGCAATGTTCAGCAGAGCAAATCAAGGAAGTGGCAGAGCAGTTGGTAGCTTGTGATAAACAGCAAATTGCTTTTTTTCCACCAAATTATCAGCATTATTGGTTAGAAAATTTGCAAGAAATTGCTCGTCTTAGCCATTATAAGCGGTAAGATTATGCTTATTTTTTGCAAATATCGCTAAGTTGGCAGAAATGACGGAATATATGTTATTAACGGTTTTTTATGTGGTTGCCATAAGTGGTATATTCACTGTTATTTATCGGAGCTATGTGCAGCAAGGCTTTTCGTTTCATTTTCTTTTTAGTTTAATCTATGTTGTTACGTTTTTTGCAGGCTACCCGATTTCATTATTACTTAAAGTCTATTTTAATGCCGATATTGCACCGCCTGAACAATTGTTTATGGCGTTGCTTTGGGCGAGTTTGGGATATGGGATTTACTGGGGAAGTTACTACTACTTCTTTAATAAGCAAAGTGTAAAAGTAAAACATTCGGTTAAGGTTTCTATATTTGCAAAAAAACACGCTAATCTTACCGCTTATTTGTTGGCAATGGTTGCTGTGATAAGCCTTGGTTATTTTATTTATTTGAACGGGTTGCTGTTATTTCGTTTGGAAAAGTATAGCCAAATATTTTCATCATTAGTAAGTGGCGTAGCACTCAAACGCTTTTTCTATTTTTTATTGCCTGCCTTGCTGATTTTCTATTTTTTGAAACCAAATAAAACGCGTTGGTGGTTGTTATTATTTTGTGGCGTGAGTTTCGGTCTGCTCACTTATTTTGCCGTAGGCGGTACTCGAGCTAATATCGCCTTAGCTGTAATGCTATTTATATTGGTTGGCTTGTATCAAGGCTACCTTAGATTATCTTCTCTATTTTTTACTGCCATCGGTGGTGTTGTAGTAATGTTTTTTCTGGCGTTAATGCGTTATGGCTTAGATGTGAATGGTAAAGAAGCGTGGTTTACTTTTCTCTATTTAACGCGTGATACTTTTTCGCCTTGGGAAAATTGGGCTCGAATATTATCCAGTGAGGTTGAATATCAAGGCTTGATGCCAATTATTCGGGATTTTTATGTCTATATTCCCCAACGTTTATGGCAAGATCGCCCTGATATTGTGTGGAATAGTGCTAATTACTTCACCAAAGTGATATTGGGAAATCAATCAGGACTTGCAATTTCCCCTACGTTACTCGGCTCATTTTATATTATGGGGGGATACCCACTGATTATTATTGGTATGGTTGGCGTTGGGGGCATAATTAAATTATTTGATAGGTTATTTCAAACATTTCCATCTGCACTTATTCAAGCCTACTGCTTGGGGAGTATCTTTAATTTAATTGTGCTAGTGCGTGAAGGATTTGATGCTTTTGTTTCACGATTTTGTTTTTTTAGTTTTGTTTTTGGCATAGTTAGTGGGGTAGCTTATCTTTTCCTAAAAATTTTTGTAAGGAATAAATATAGTGGATAAAGTAAATATTCGGGGTATTGAAATTTTAGCTGTACCAACACAAACGGCATTGGTGGAGTACCTATTCTCAGAAAATGAGATAAAAGCAGGGCGTTTGGTGGCGATAAATGCTGAAAAAATAGTATTAAGTGAAGAAGATAGACAATTACGTCAGTTAATTCAAGCCTCTGAATATAATTATGCTGATGGGATTAGCATAGTGAAATCTATCCATAAAAAATATCCGCAATATCGACATATTGAACGAATTGCAGGGGCTGATTTGTGGTTGGCACTAATGCGAAAGTCTGCTGAAATGGCTGTACCTGTTTTTTTAATTGGCAGTGAAGCGGTAACTTTATCTAAAACTTCTGTAAAATTGGCGGCGATGGGCGTAAATATTGTTGGGCAGCAAGATGGCTATTTTTCATCTGTTCAGGAAAACGAGTTGATTGAGCGTGTTCAGCGAAGTGGTGCAAAGTTTATTACTGTGGCATTAGGTTCTCCTAAACAGGAGCTATTGATACAGAAAATGCAAGGTTGTTATTCAGATGCTCTGTATATGGGGGTTGGTGGAAGTTATGATGTCTTTATTGGTAAAGTAAAACGAGCACCTCTTATTTGGCAAAAAATGGGGTTGGAGTGGCTATATCGGCTATTACATCAACCAACTCGTTGGAAAAGGCAAATAAGATTACTTAAATATGCTTATTATTATGTGGCAAATAAGCTATAAAATCATCAATTCTGATAATTAGTAAACATTTTGAATAAATTAAAAGCACATAAAAAATATTTTTAAAAAAAGTGCTAGACAAGAAAGTCTGAAATCTCTAATATACGCCTCCGTTGCGACGCACTAACGCGTTCGTAGCTCAGTTGGATAGAGCGTTGGCCTCCGGAGCCAAAGGTCGCAAGTTCGAATCTTGTCGAGCGCGCCAGAGCAAATGCAATATTCAAAACGACGGTGGCTATAGCTCAGTTGGTAGAGCCCTGGATTGTGATTCCAGTTGTCGTGGGTTCGAATCCCATTAGCCACCCCATTTAATATACGAAAGTATAATTGACGGCGAGTAGCGCAGCTTGGTAGCGCAACTGGTTTGGGACCAGTGGGTCGTAGGTTCAAATCCTATCTCGCCGACCACTTTATTTGTTCTTTAAAAATATATCAGACAATCTGTG
>NZ_LEKM01000107.1 GCF_009761375.1 Ursidibacter arcticus
TTGGGGCTTGTCATCAGTCTGAGGTGGGCATAGCCCACCGCTTATTTTATCTTCTCTTTTAATATTTTCTAAATTAGCTATTCTCAATACAACTCAATATAGACAATGACTTTACCCATTTCGCAATATCCTGATTTACTTGCAAAAAAAACAGCAGATCTAACCGCTTTACTTGCACCATATTCAGCCCCTGAACTTGAAGTATTTGCTTCAGAAACTAGCCATTTTCGCTTGCGTGCGGAATTTAGAGTGTGGCACGAAGAGGGTGATCTTTTCCATATAATGTTTGATCCTGTAACAAAAGCTCGTTATCGAGTTGATCAATTTCCCATTGCCAGCCAACTTATTAATCGAATGATGACAGTGTTATTGGCGGAAATTAAAGGTAATGAACTCTTAACCAAAAAGCTCTTTCAAATAGATTATTTAAGCACGTTAAGCGGGCAGATTGCAGTATCAATGCTTTATCACAAAGCTCTAACAGATGAATGGATTGAGCAGGCAAAGTTGCTTAAACAGCGATTGATTGGCTCAGGTTTTGATGTACAAGTTATCGGGCGAGCGACTAAACAGAAAATTGCATTAGAGTGTGATTATGTAGAAGAACAACTTTCTGTTGATGGCAAAGAATATGTTTATCGCCAAGTGGAAAATAGCTTTACTCAACCAAATGGCAAGATGAACGAGAAAATGTTGGAATGGGCGAGAAGCTGTACGAAAGAGAGCCAAGGTGATTTACTTGAGTTATATTGCGGTAATGGCAACTTCTCAATTGCGTTAGCCAGTAATTTCCGTAAGGTCTTAGCCACTGAAATTGCAAAATCATCGGTAGAATCGGCTCAATATAATATTGAAAAAAATGGTATTACTAATCTACAAATTATCCGAATGTCTGCGGAAGAATTTACTCAAGCACTTAATGGTGTTCGAGAATTTTATCGCTTGCGTGGCGTGGATCTTAAATCTTATGATTGCAATACCATTTTTGTTGATCCACCAAGAGCTGGGTTAGATCAAGATACGCTAAATATGGTACAAGGCTATGAGCGTATTTTATATATTTCTTGTAATCCGCATACGCTGGTAGAAAATTTAAAACAGCTAACACAAACACATCAGATTGAACGCTGTGCATTGTTCGATCAATTTCCTTATACCGATCATATTGAAAGTGGTGTATGGCTGATTCGTAAAGCCTAAGCTGACGAAAAATAAAGCATTTAAAGCGTTTCATACATTTTATGCTTGACCGACTTCTCGGTTATCTATATTATTCCGCCTGTTTTCAGCGGAGGAATGGCAGAGCGGTTGAATGCACCGGTCTTGAAAACCGGCGAGGGTTAACGCCCTCCGTGAGTTCGAATCTCACTTCCTCCGCCACTGAATATACAGCCTGTTGATAAGCCTTTATCAGCAGGTTTTCGCTCTAAAGAGTAATTAAAATTTAAATAGCTTTCAACTCGGAGGAATGGCAGAGCGGTTGAATGCACCGGTCTTGAAAACCGGCGAGGGTTAACGCCCTCCGTGAGTTCGAATCTCACTTCCTCCGCCACTTATTTAATGCCGTAAGTTAGTTAATAACTTACGGCTTTTTTGTTTTTATTATCTTCAGCATTTTAATGCCAAATTTGTTTTTTATTGGTAATTTTGCGACCACGATCGAAAAATTTGTTTTTTTAACTTTGCAAAGAGTAAAAAAATCACTAGCCTAAATGCCAAGACATCAGTAGAATTCGCACTCTTTTATTCAAGCAAAACTAGGCACTGTCCTAATCTTTGCCGTAAACCGTGTAATAACGAGGCTATTTTTAATGTCACAAGCAATTCAAGCAACCGATGTTGGTTGCCAAACACCTATTGAACAACCACAAAAAGAAAAAATTAATTTATTAAACTTAAATCGCCAGCAAATGCGTGAGTTATTTGCAGATATGGGCGAGAAACCATTTCGTGCTGATCAGCTAATGAAATGGATTTACCATTTTGGTGAAGATAATTTCGATAATATGACTAACATCAATAAGGTGTTACGAGAAAAACTAAAACGTGTTGCTGAAATTAAAGCTCCAGAAGTTGCCGTTGAGCAACGCTCTGCAGATGGTACGATTAAATGGGCAATGTGGGTTGGTGATCAACAAATTGAAACGGTATATATTCCCGAAGATGATCGAGCAACACTTTGTGTCTCATCACAAGTAGGTTGTGCATTAGCTTGTACATTCTGCTCAACAGCACAGCAAGGTTTTAACCGCAATTTAAGTGTATCTGAAATTATTGGACAAGTTTGGCGAGCGTCAAAAATTATCGGTAATTTTGGGGTAACAGGCGTACGTCCGATTACGAATGTGGTAATGATGGGAATGGGAGAGCCATTACTCAATATGAATAATGTTATTCCGTCAATGGAAATTATGTTAGATGATTTTGCTTACGGTTTATCCAAACGCAGAGTAACATTATCGACATCAGGTGTTGTACCTGCATTGGATAAAATGCGTGAACAGATTGATGTTGCACTCGCTATTTCACTTCACGCACCAAATGATGAATTGCGTGATGAAATTGTGCCGATTAACAAAAAATATAACATCAAAATGTTAATTGATTCAGTGAATAAATACCTTGAAGTATCGAATGCGAATCACGGTAAAGTAACGATCGAATATGTAATGCTAAATCAGGTAAATGATAGTGTTGAACACGCTCATCAACTTGCCGACGTGTTAAAAAATACACCGAGTAAGATCAACTTGATCCCTTGGAATCCATTCCCTGAAGCACCGTATGCAAAAAGCTCAAATACACGCATTGATCGTTTTCAGAAAACGTTAATGGAATATGGCTTTACGGTTACAGTGCGTAAAACTCGTGGTGATGATATTGATGCAGCTTGTGGGCAGTTGGCTGGTGATGTTATTGACAGAACGAAAAGAACCCTTGAAAAACGTAAATTTGGGGAAGGCATTGCATTGCAAAATCAGTAAATTTATTCAATCTCTCTTAATTTAAGAGAGATTGTTACGCCCCTTTATATAAGGGGAAATCAATGGAGAAACTAAATGGCATTTGCAAAATTTTTCAAAAATCTAACCGCTTGTATGGCGGTATTATGGCTAGTCGGTTGTACATCAAAGCCTTTGGAACAAGTTGAGTTTAATCGCTCCGAAGCAGTTACCGCTAGAATTAAACTTGCTCTTGCTTATTTAGAACAGAATGATTTCCCCAAAGCGAAGCAGAATATTGATAAAGCCCTTGAACACGACAATCAGGATTATCTACCCTATTCAGTGTTAGCCTATTATTACCAACAAATTGGTGAGAATACTAAGGCTCAAGAAACATTTAAAACCGCTATTTCATTAAGTGAAAAACTCAGTGAAACAAAACAACCACGCCCAGATGTATTGAACAATTATGGTGCATTTTTATGTAAACAGAGCGAATTTAACAATGCCTACCAGCAATTTGAGCAGGCTCTGCAAAGTCAAGAGCTCTATTATAATCAGGCTGATACTTTAGAAAATATTGCATTATGTGCTCATCAACAACAGAATCAGACTAAGCAGAATGATGCAGTGGCACAGTTAGAAAAGTTAGAGCCTAAGCGAGCAAATAACTTAAAATTGTTACTTAAATAGATTGCTGAATAATTGTTTGAATGTGTTGTAGTCCATTTAAACGAGTCTGAGTTAGGTTACGCGTAATTTGTAACCGATCAAAAATTTGTTGAAGATTGAGCTGGATTAGTTCAGTGGTTGTTGTATTTTGTAACGCAGTAACCACAATAAAGAGTAAACCTTGCATTAAGCGGGCATCGCTATAAGCCTTAATAATACGAGGTTCTGCTTGAAATTCAAACCACAAACGGCTCTCACAGCCGTGTATTTCGGGCATTGATGTTAGCTCTGTTTCGGTTGGTTTAGGAAGTTGGCGACTGAGTTGAATTAACAAGCGGTATCTTTCTTCCCAAGATTTGCAATGTTCAAATTGCGTATAAATTTCATCTAATAACATAAAAGCGGTTGATCAAGAATAAATAGCAAAAGATTGTAACGATCTGACCGCTATTTGTTAATCTCTTTATTTATGCTTTGGGTAAATTTTGTTAGAATTTGCCTATTCAAACTGATTGATAGAAGGAACAAAAAATGGCAGTTATCCCTATGGTTGTTGAGCAAAGCTCAAAAGGTGAACGAGCGTACGATATTTATTCACGCTTATTAAAAGAGCGTATTATTTTCTTGAGTGGTGAAGTGGAAGATAATATGGCAAATTTAATTGTTGCTCAATTACTTTTCCTCGAATCAGAAGATCCAGAAAAAGATATTCATATCTATATTAACTCACCAGGTGGCTCTGTGACTGCAGGAATGGCAATTTTCGATACGATGAATTTTATTAAACCTGATGTAAGTACCGTATGTATCGGTCAAGCGTGTTCTATGGGAGCATTTTTGCTTTCTGCTGGAGCAAAAGGTAAACGCTTTGCATTGCCACACGCACGTGTAATGATTCACCAACCGTTAGGCGGATTTCGTGGGCAAGCATCGGATATTCAAATCCACGCTCAAGAAATCTTGAAAATTAAACAAACGCTAAATCAGCGTATGGCAGAACACTCTGGTCAGCCATTAGAGAAAGTTGAAAAAGATACCGATCGTGATAATTTTATGTCAGCCGAAGAAGCAAAAGCCTATGGCTTAATTGATGCGGTTGTTAGCCATAGAGAATAAAAGAATGAGTAAATTTGATAAAGAACCACATTGTAGTTTTTGTGGTAAACGTCGCAATGAAGTTGATGCGTTAATTGAAGGAACAGAAGGGCATATTTGTAATCAATGTATTGAAGAATCTTATGCTTTATTAACAGGCGATGATGAAGCCCTAATTGATGAAGAAAACAATGCAAATGAGCAACAATTTTTTGAGAAAGTACCTACCCCACACGAAATTCACGCTCATTTAGACGATTATGTAATAGGGCAAGATCACGCTAAAAAAGTATTGTCTGTGGCGGTATATAATCACTACAAACGCTTGCGTAATGCCTTATCAGGTAATAAAGAAACTGACGGGGTAGAGTTGGGTAAAAGTAACATTTTGCTTATTGGCCCGACAGGAAGCGGTAAAACTTTATTAGCGGAAAGTCTAGCTCGCCGTTTAAATGTGCCTTTTGCTGTGGCTGATGCAACAACATTAACCCAAGCTGGCTATGTGGGTGAAGATGTTGAAAATGTGATCCAAAAACTTCTGATGAAATGCGATTATGATGCGGAACAAGCAGAACGTGGCATTATTTTCATTGATGAAATTGATAAGATTACGCGTAAATCTGAAAACCCATCTTTGACACGAGATGTTTCTGGCGAAGGTGTTCAGCAAGCCTTATTAAAACTTATTGAAGGTACAGTCGCAAATATCAATCCGCAAGGTGGACGTAAACATCCAAAACAAGAAACAATCCCTGTGGATACGTCTAAAATTCTCTTTATCTGTGGTGGTGCATTTGCTGGTTTAGATAAAATTGTAGAAGCAAGAACAAATAAACAAGGCGGAATAGGCTTTGGTGCAGAGCTGAAGAAAGACAAAGATCGTGAGGCTTTAACGGAGCTTTTCAAGCAAGTTGAGCCTGAAGATTTGGTTAAATTCGGGATTATTCCCGAACTAATTGGACGTTTGCCTGTGATTACGCCACTTTCAGAGTTAGATGAAGAAGCACTTATTCAAATTCTAACAGAGCCGAAAAATGCCATTATCAAACAATACCAAGCATTATTTAAAATGGAAGGTGTTGAGTTGAAATTTACTAAAGATGCCTTGGTTGCGATTGCTCAAAAAGCGATTTCACGCAAGACTGGTGCTCGTGGTTTACGCTCTATCGTTGAAAATTTATTATTAGATACGATGTACGATTTACCTTCTCTTAATGCGAAAAAAGTCACTATCGGCAAAGGCTGTATTGAAAAAGGCGAAAAACCGAAGGTGGAGTAACCTCGAACCTATTTTTGTAGAGTTAAGTTCTGCCCCCGCTTGCGGGGGAAGTGGCGAGTAAAACGAGCCGAAGGGGGCTTGCTTCTTTTATTTATTCAGTTAAGGACTAATAAAATACAGAAATGTTGCCCCCTACCCCCGAACTTTCTGTTCGGGTACTTCCCCCACAAGTGGGGGCAGAATTTAAGCGTAGAAATCTCTTATACGCTCTCTTTTAAAGCGGTTGAATAACAATGAATTTTTGGCAAAAAAAATCTATTCTTACTTGGCTACTATCGCCTCTCTCCTTACTCTTTTGGTTAATTAGCCAAGGGCGGAAATGGCTTTTTAACAAAAAAATCCTGAAATCTTACCGCTCTCCTATCCCTGTATTAGTTGTTGGTAATATTTCCGTTGGTGGTAATGGAAAAACACCAGTGGTTATTTGGCTAGTAGAACAATTACAGCAACAAGGCATTAAAGTTGGTGTTATTTCTCGTGGCTATGGCGGAAAAAATAAACAATTTCCACAGCTAGTCACTGCCCAAAGCGATCCTGAACAAATGGGCGATGAACCCGTATTGATTGCTCAACGAACTCAAGTACCAGTTGCGATTTCCCCTAATCGTCAGCAGAGTATTGAATGTTTGCTACAACAGTTTGAATTAGACTTGATAATCACCGACGATGGTTTGCAACATTATGCCTTAGCTCGTGATATTGAGTGGGTTGTAATTGATGGTGAACGCCGTTTTGGTAATGGATTTGTACTACCAGCTGGAGGGTTGCGTGAGTTACCAAGTCGCCTAGAAAAGGTACAAGCGGTCATTTGTAATGGCGGAATTGCAAATCAAGGGGAATGTTTAATGAGGCTTGAACCAGAATTTGCCGTTAATCTTAAAACGAATGAACGTAAACCATTAAGCGATTTTTCTCAAAAAGATGCAATTGCTTTAGCAGGTATTGGCTATCCACCACGTTTTTTCAAAATGCTACAAGGCTACAATATTCAACTTGTGGCGAGCCATAGTTTTGCCGATCATCAATCCTATTCATTAGCGATAATCGAACCATTAGCCAAAGATAATCTTCCCTTATTGATTACTGAAAAAGATGCGGTAAAGTGCTATGCGTTTGCTCAAGAAAATTGGTGGTATATTCCCGTTTCTGCAAAATTTTCTGAAAAAGATACCGCTTATTTGTTAAATCCTATATTGACCTTGTTAGGTCTGGAGAGAAAAGAAAATGAATGAAAAATTACTTAATACCATTGCTTGCCCATTAACTCATCAGAAATTAGAGTGGGATAAAGAAAATAATCACTTAATCAATCGAGACGCTAAATTAGCTTATCCCATAGAGAATGGTATTCCAGTATTATTACCAGAAAAAGCCGAGCAAGTATCGCTATAAATAGAAATGCAAAAAGGAAGCCTTTAGCTTCCTTTTTTGACATCAGTCAGATTATCTTGCACGGAAGATAATGCGTGCTTTACTTAGATCGTAAGGAGTCATTTCAACAGTTACTTTATCACCTGTTAAAATACGAATATAGTTTTTACGCATTTTTCCTGAAATATGAGCGGTAACAACGTGTCCATTTTCGAGTTCTACTCGGAACATTGTATTTGGTAAGGTTTCTAAAATTGTACCTTGCATTTCAATGCAATCTTCTTTAGCCATTTATTCCTCTTTGAATTGATTACTTTTAAAAATTACTCTGTGCCAGTGGCAAAACGTGTCTATTATACTCTCACTTGCCCGAATTACAATCACTTACGCTTAAAAGCACGACGTCGAGAGTGAAATCGTTGGCTCTGTTTGGTCGTTTCTATTTTATTTAGGCGGTTAGGGACGCTGATAATTTGTACTTTTTTCCGAATGAAGTAGAAAAAGCAACTAATAAATAAACCTCCCGCAAGAAATAAGATCACTAACTCTCCATACAATAAGTGGAAAAGCTCATTTACCTTGCTTTGCGTAGTTTGTCCATATTGAGAATCAAAGGTTACGCGTAAAAAACCAACTAAATCTTGTTGAGAAAAAATAGGTTCTACAATTTGCTGCGTAGTTTGCTTTTCTTGGCTTTTATTGTGAAGTTCAGGCTCAAATTTGAGTGCGTTATGGCTTTGAGCAATAAGCGTACCTGTTGTAGAGTATAGATTTGCATCAATAACAAATTCTTCTTTGGCAAAGGTATCTAATGCCTCAACAAGTTCATCATTTTTAACATTTTTCACTAACATCAATGAAAAAAGCTTTGCTTGTTGGCGAACCAGTAAATGCGATAAATTAGAAACTTGGTTGATACTGGCTAATTGTGAGCCGACTTTAAAGTGGTTTATTCCCGTTAAGATAACGGCAACGATTGCAAGGCAAAGCACCATTACAAATAAAATGGCACTTGTTTTAACGATTTTTCCGCTTGAAATTCGCATCTTCTTTCCTCAATGACTAATGCAATGATTTTAGCCTGTAAATTGATAATGAACAATCTAAACTAGAAATAGACAGCTTGCGATTATTTTCTTATTATTCGTGTAGATGATTTCTCACAATGATTATTAAAGCAAATGACACAAACATTTTTTATTTATTCGCAAACACTTTCAAATCAACAAATGGAGCGGTTTCACCTTGAAAATCAACTGACTTTTTTAGGTTCAACTCGTTATCTTGGCTATCAAATTGCATTTTTTGAAGGTGATCTTACCGCTTGTTTATGTGAAAAAGCACAGCAAATCAATGCGGATATTAGCTCGCTTGATATTCAGGCTGATTTATCTCAAAAAGGTTTATTGGTTATGGATATGGACTCAACAGCAATTAAAATCGAATGTATTGATGAAATTGCTAAATTAGCGGGAACGGGTGAAATTGTCTCTGCGATTACGGCAAGCGCTATGCGTGGAGAATTAGATTTTGAACAGAGTTTGCGTAAACGTGTTGCGACATTAGCGAATGCACCCGAAACGATTTTGCAAAATGTGCGTGAAAACCTACCGCTTATGGATGGCTTTGAGCAAATGGTGTCAATTTTACAGCAGTACGGTTGGCATATAGCGATTGCTTCAGGCGGATTTGATTATTTTGCTGATTATTTGAAAAACAAGTATCAATTAGATGATGCGTTCTCAAATCAACTTGAAATTATTGACGGTAAACTAACAGGGAATGCACTCGGAAAAGTCGTTGATGCACAGTATAAAGCGGAAATCTTACAAACATTGGCAGAGCGTTTTAATATTCCGCAACCACAATGGGTTGCTGTTGGCGATGGCGCTAATGATCTACCGATGTTAAAGACAGCAAGTTTAGGTGTTGCACTTCACGCTAAACCTAAAGTGCAAGAGCAAGCGAAAACTGTGGTAAACTTTGGCGATCTGAGTGCATTAGTCTTATTACTTAATGCAAAACATTTATTTAAAGAATTAAAAGGAGAATAAAATGCCCTCTTTCGATATTGTATCTGAAATTACCTTACACGAAGTGCGTAATGCGGTAGAAAATGCTAATCGCGTATTAAGCACTCGTTATGACTTTCGTGGTGTGGAAGCGGTGATTGAGTTAAATGAGAAAAATGAAACCATTAAATTAACTACGGAGTCCGATTTCCAGCTAGAACAGCTCATTGAAATTTTAATTGGTGCTTGTATTAAACGTGGGATTGAACATAACTCATTAGATATCCCAAGTGAAAGTGAGCATCACGGTAAGTTATATAGTAAAGAGATTAAGCTAAAACAAGGTATTGAAACAGAGATGGCGAAGAAGATCACTAAATTGATCAAAGATTCTAAAATTAAGGTTCAAACCCAAATCCAAGGCGAGCAGGTGCGAGTAACAGGGAAATCTCGAGATGATTTACAGGCAACAATTCAACTTGTAAAAGGTGCTGAATTAGGACAGCCTTTCCAATTTAACAATTTCCGTGATTAACCTAACTTAATGAATTTGTGGCGATTTTGTTCATAAAGCATTAAAAATCGCCATATTGACTAGTTAGTCGCCAAGTGTTTGATTTTTTCAAAAAAGCGTTTGACATATTTTTATAAACTAGTAATATGCACGCCCACAGACACAGTGAGTGGTGAGATGGCCGAGCAGGCTGAAGGCGCTCCCCTGCTAAGGGAGTATGGGGTCAAAAACTCCATCGAGGGTTCGAATCCCTCTCTCACCGCCATTTACTTTATCGGGCACCCGTAGCTCAGCTGGATAGAGTACTCGGCTACGAACCGAGCGGTCAGAGGTTCGAATCCTCTCGGGTGCGCCATTTTAGTATTTCCTATCATATTAAAATGGTTATTAACTTTACTAAGTAAGGTTATAAATAAAGTAGATCATCGTTATAATTCAAATACGCACCCGTAGCTCAGCTGGATAGAGTACTCGGCTACGAACCGAGCGGTCAGAGGTTCGAATCCTCTCGGGTGCGCCATTTCAATAAAATCAAATAACTCGAATTAGATAATTCCCCATTTATGCTGACTTTTGCTCATCAAGAACATATCCGAACTTATTATTCCGACACCCGTAATATTCACTTACAACAACCTAAATTAGCTCAACAAATTTCTGCAGATGTTTGTATTATCGGTGCTGGCTTTTTAGGACTTTCCACTGCGATTGAGTTAGCGGAAAAAGGTAAAAAAGTTATTGTTCTTGAAGGTGCAAGAGTTGGTTTTGGAGCATCAGGGCGTAATGGTGGGCAAGCGATCAACGGATTTGAAGAAGGTATTGATGAATATATTGAGCAAGTTGGTTTTGAGCAAGCAAAACAACTTTGGGATATGTCCGTAGAAGCGATCAACATTATTGATGAGCGTGTAAAAAAATATCATATTCAGTGTGATTGGCGTAAAGGGTATGCAACATTAGCCTTGAACCAACGTCGCTTAGCCGATCTTATCGCTATTGAAAATGCAAGTCGCCAACATTTTGGTTATAGCCAAATGGAATTATGGGATAAGGCTAAACTAAAACAACATTTGGGGAGTGATATTTATTGTGGTGCTTTGTATGATGCACAGTCAGGGCATTTACATCCGCTTAATTATTGTTTAGGCTTAGCCCAAGCTGCATTAAATTTAGGTGTAGAAATTTATGAACACTCGCCTGCATTAGATATTCATTCAACCAACTCAATAGTAAAAATTGAAACCCCGCAAGGTGTTGTTACTGCTAACAATGTTGTTTTAGCAACGAATGCTTATATTGATGAAAAGAGTAATAAGAAGTTTGGGCGTAAACTTGCTCGTAAAATTTTACCCGTAGAGAGTTTTATTATTGCCACAGAGCCTCTTGAACAATCGGTCGCAGATAGTTTAATCAATAATGGAATGTCTGTTTGTGATAACAATATTCTCTTAGATTATTACCGCTTAACCTCAGATAATCGTTTATTATTTGGTAGTGACTCTAGTAATAATGTCGATATGGTTCAAAAAATGCGGAAAAATATGTTAGCTGTTTTCCCGCAATTAGAAAATGTGAAAATTGACTATGGTTGGGGAGGCCCTATTGATATGACATTAAATGCCTCACCGCATTTTGGGCGAATTCAACCTAATATCTATTTTGCTCAAGGGTTTTCAGGACATGGTGTTGCACTGACTGGATTAGCAGGACGCATTATTGCAGAAGCGATAGAGGGTAACGATCAACGTTTATGCGTATTTGAGCAACTAAAAGTCCCGACAATTTTTGGTGGAAAATGGGTAAAACAAATAGCTCTTAAAATTGGCATACCATATTACCGTTTCTTAGATAAATACCGATAATATTCATTTAAATTCAACACTAAAATTACTAACTTGCTCCCACAATGGAAAAGAGAACTTGTTTAGCTTAAAGAATGCACATTCCCAAGTGCTTCAACAGTCTTTAAAAGACTTAGAAAGAGTGTTTAAACACTTTTTTAAATGATAATGTCACTAAAAAGAGACTATTATGAAATTAATTCGTGTTGCTTTGCCTGTGCCGTTGGCTCGTTATTTTGATTATCTTTTGCCTGAAGACTGTTTGGCGGTTAAAGGGGCGAGAGTTATTGTGCCATTTGGTAATCAACGTAAAGTTGGCATTGTGGTTGATTTACCAACAGAAAGTGATGTTCCCGCTCACAAACTCAAGCCGATTATTAAAGTATTAGATACTCAATCACTGTTTGATAATGAAATCTGGTCGTTATTAACTTGGGCGGCGAATTACTATCACGCTCCATTGGGTGAGGTTCTACAAAGTGCATTGCCGATTAAATTACGTCAAGGGGATAGCACTGAGCGTGTTACTTGCGATTATTTTTTAGTCACAGAAAAAGGACATAATGCTTTAGCCAATGGGGAGCTAATTCGTGCAAAGAAACAGCAAGCCTTATTAGCGGAGTTGGTACAGCTTGCAAAAGTTTTTGAGAAACCGAGCGCTTGTAACCCAACAGCTTGGAAAGCGTTAATAGAAAAAGAATTACTTGAGAAAGTAGATGTACCATTTATCGCTCAATCGTGGCAACAACGATTAGCGGATAAACCTATTTGTAATCAACAAAATCGTTTGGTACTCAATAAACAGCAGTCATTGATCGTAAGCCGTTTGCATTTTCATCAAGGATATAGTGCATTTTTGCTCAATGGTGTAACAGGTTCGGGCAAAACAGAAGTCTATCTGCAAGTGATCGATGAAGTATTAAAACGGGGCGAGCAGGTGCTGGTGTTAGTACCAGAAATCGGTTTAACTCCGCAGACGATACAACGTTTTCAGGCGAGATTTAATGTTGAAATTGATGTGCTACATTCTAATTTGAACGATAGCCAACGTTTAAATGCTTGGTTACGAGCAAAAAATGGTGAAAGTGCGATTGTGATCGGCACTCGTTCCGCTTTATTTACTCAGTTTGATCGGCTTGGTTTAATTATTATTGATGAAGAACACGATAGTTCTTTTAAACAGCAAGATGGCTGGCGTTATCACGCTCGAGATCTTGCAATATGGCGAGCAAAGCATAAAGGAATTCCAATTATTTTAGGAACGGCAACGCCAAGTTTAGAAAGTTTGCAAAATGTTAAAAACAGCAAATTTATCGAATTACAACTTAATGCTCGAGCAGGTAATGCACAATTTTCTCGCCAACAGGTTATCGATCTAAAAACACAACGGATTTATGCTGGACTATCAGAGCGTTTACTTGCAATGATGAAAAGCCATCTTGAGAAAGGCAACCAAGTAATGCTTTTTCTCAATCGGCGTGGTTTTGCTCCTGTATTGTTATGCCACGAGTGTGGCTGGATCTGCCAATGCGAAGCGTGCGAGAAACCCTATACTTATCATCAAAAAAGCCGAGTATTGCGTTGTCATCATTGTGCCTCTCAGCACATTATTCCCCGTCAATGTGGCCATTGTGGTTCAACGCATTTAATTACTACGGGTATTGGGACAGAACAGCTAGAGCAGACTTTAAGCCAACATTTTCCACAATTTAATATCACTCGAATTGATGGCGACAGCACTGCTCGTAAAGGTTCGTTGGAGCAACATCTTGCTGAAATTCAATCAGGTAAAAGCCAAATTTTAATCGGCACACAAATGTTAGCCAAAGGGCATCATTTCCCAAACGTTACCCTTGTGGCGATTGTGAATGTGGACAGTAGCCTATTTTCAACTGATTTTCGTGCGGAAGAACGTTTAGCACAGCTTTATATTCAAGTCGCAGGGCGAGCAGGAAGAGCAGAAAAACAGGGCGAAGTTGTGCTACAAACACATTACCCTGATCACCCATTACTCAAAAGTTTATTAACGGAAGGCTATTTAAGTTTTGCAGAACAAGCACTATCAATGCGAAAACTAATGGGATTACCACCATTTTCGGCACAGGTACTTTTCCGAGCCACAGGGCGAGATAATGAGAAAGTGGTTAATTTTTTGCAAGAACTGACCGCTTGTTTACAGCAAATTATCACCACAAACCAATGGCAAGGCTTTCAGCTATTAGGCCCAATAAATGCGCCAATGGCAAAAAAAGCAGGGCATTTTCGTTGGCAACTGATTATTCAGCACGCAGAAAGGGGATTGATCCAACAGTTATTAAACCAGTTTGATCTAGTTCGAGAGCAATTTTTACGCAATGATATTCGCTTAAGCGTAGATATTGATCCGCAGGATTTGGGGTAGTGAGTTTTTAGAACAATGTAATACCCTTTGTTTGATTATTTATACGTTAATAGCGTATAATTTCTAGAGCTATCTGCAAAGAGGGAAAAATGAGCAATCGAAATTTATTTGAAGAATTAACACAAGGTTTTGAAGAAATTCAAATGTACAAACAGGGTAAGATAACGCTGAAAACTGAAACAATCAGTAAGCCTGAGCCTGTATCAATTACAGCAGAAGAAGTAAAAGCAATTAGAGAAAGATTAAATTTATCTCAGGCAGTATTTGCGAGAAAACTCAGAACTTCAGTCAGAACTTATCAAGGTTGGGAACAAGGAAAAACTAAACCCAACCCACAAGCTACACTATTATTAAAAATGGTAGAGCAATCACCACAAGTTTTTGAACACTTAGCCAGCATCTAGTTATTTTTATGGGGGAATGATTAAATACTGATAGATCTCTTATCCCCCACCTTTTCTACAACAAAAATCATAAAGTGGTGTAGGTAAAATGCGTCTAAGCCACCAAAATAGTTTTGTGGGAAAGGTTACTTGATAGCGAGCTTTCGGTTTTTTGGCTGAAAGTGCTTGATAACAAGCGATAGCACAGGCAGTTGCAGGCAAGGTAAATGGGTTGGCGTTGCCTTTGGTGTTCAGCCTAGCTAATTGTTGCTGATAGGCTTGGCGGTGGAAAGAGTTTTCTATATCAATATATTGATGTAATTTAATCACCGAATTGGGTCTAAATTTACTTTGGATCGGGCCTGGTTCAATAAGGCTAACATAAATGTTGGACCCGTATAGCTCGTGGCGGAGCGTATCTGCCATTCCTTCTAAAGCAAACTTTGTGCTGTTATAAGCACCACGAAAGTGCATTCCTGCAAAACCTAAAATACTACTGTTGATTAAAATCCGTCCGTAATTTTGTTTACGGAAAATTTTCATTGCATAGTTGGTCACTTCCCAACAACCAAATACGTTGGTTTCAAAAATTTCACGCAAGGCATCACGAGGAACATCTTCTACTGTACCAGGTTGTCCATATCCAGCATTGCAAAAAACGGCATCTAACCCACCGCTTGTTTGAATATATTCAAAAGCGTGTTGGATCTGTTGAGAGTTTGTTACATCAAGCTGTAAGCATTCAAAGCCTTCAAATTGTAAACGTTGCACATCTTCGGCTTGTCGGCAGCTTGCAATCACTCGCCAGCCTTTTTCTTTTAAATAATGGGCGGTGGCATAGCCAATTCCAGATGAACAGCCTGTGATAAGAATAGTTTGCATAGTGTGTCCTAATCAAAAATGATTATAGCTGATTTAACCAGTGTAAAAAGTCTGTGGCAGACATAAATCCTGTTACCCTTGATTGTGTCAGCTCATTGCCTTGTTCATCAAAAAAGAGAATAGTTGGTAGTCCTAATATATTGAAATGTTTCATCAATTCATCATTAGCAGGTGAATTTTTTGTCATATCAATTTGTAGCACTAACATTTGATTTAATTTCTGCTGAACATCGGCATCAGTAAATGTGTATTTTTCAAATTCTTTGCAAGCTACGCACCAATCAGCATAGAGATCTAACATCACTTTTTTACCTTGATGAGCGTTAATTTGTTGCTGTAACTCACTCAACGAGCTAATTCGGGTAAAGTGGGCTTGTGTTGTTTGTGCGTGTGTAGGTTGTTGCCAAAGAAAATCCACCCAAGGTTTTGCACTGATAACCAATGTGGCGAGTACGACTAGGCGAAGTGCTTTCTTCCACCATTTCTGTACGTTAAATTGCTCATTCAGCCAAACACAAAACGCAATGGCTAATGCAGACCACATCAACGGTTCAAATTTCGTAGGGAATACTCGTGAGAGTAAAAAGACGGGTAGGGCTAACATCACAAAACCAAAAATAGTTTTGACTTTTAATAGCCAATCGCCCGATTTCGGTAGAATTTTATTACCAAATAATGTGATAAGTACCAGTGGAATACCCATTCCTAAAGCAAGTAAATAGAGGGCTAGTCCACCAGTGAGAAGATCACCGCTTTGAGCCACATAGAGTAATGCACCAGAAAGAGGAGCTGATGTACAAGGTGAGGCGACTAATCCTGCGATCATTCCCATTACAAACACGCTAGAGTAAGAGCCACCTTGTTGCTGTTGGCTTAATTGATTGAGTTTTTGTTGCCAGCTATGCGGTAGTTCTAAGCTAAATAAGCCGAACATTGAGCAAGCTAATATCACAAACAATATGGAGAGCGTAATTAGCACTGGTGGGCTTTGTAATGCAACTTGAAACGGTAAACCAATGGCGGCAACGGCTAAACCGAGTAAGGTGTAAGTGAGTGCCATTCCTTGTACATAGGTTAAGCTCAAACCAAAAGCGATCAGGCTATTTGGCCGTTGTTGGCGTCCAATTACAATCGCTGACAATAGTGGCAACATTGGTAACACGCAGGGGGTGAAGGCTAGCCCTAAGCCTAAAACGAAGAACCAAAAAATGGAAAAGCGATTTTGGGCTAAATTATCAGCCAATATAGTTTGTTCTGCTTTGGGGTTCTGTTCAGCATAAGCGGTTGGATTATCGCTATTTTTTGCAATAGTTGCGTTTTTTGCAAAAGATTGTGTTGAACTCACCGCTTGTTCATTTAACGCTAAGAGAACGGTTTCAGGTGGGTAGCAAAAACCTTTGGTGCAACCTTGATATTCAACGCTAAGTTTTGCCCCCTGCTCTCGCTGTGAAATCGGCACATTAACTGTTAGCTGGTTGCGAAAAATATCCACAAGCCCAAAAAATTCATCATTATATTGTTCACTCGCTGGGTAGTTTATTTCCCCTAATGCCACCTTTTCACCATTTATGATAAGTTGTTTTTTATATAAATAATATTCCTCAGCAATTTGCCATTCTAATTGTACAGAATGATCGGAAAGCTGGTGAGAAAAACGGAAAGCATCTGATCCAGCTAAGAATTTTGGCTTTGAGTTAAACAAATTTGCGTGGGTAGAGAAGCTCATTACGAGCGTCATTACAAGTAAAAATAATCGAAGTAGCATAGATAAATTAGTTAATTAGCAAACGAATAACATTCTAATAATGAATAGACCGTTTGACAAAGTATTTGTTACACGAAAGGCCAAGTAAATTATTTTCATTTTTTAACAAAAATATCTTGCATAGTTATTCAAAAATAAATAATATCTATTCAGTTTTTGAATTTTGAATAGGATCTTCCTTAAATGGCAATTCGTATTAGTAATGTCAATTTTTATTATGGCTCTAATCAAGCTTTGTTTGATATCAATTTGAATATCGAAAAAGGCGATACGGTGGTGTTACTTGGTCCAAGTGGAGCGGGTAAAAGTACGTTAATTCGTACTTTAAATCTGATGGAAGTACCACAATCGGGTATTTTAGAAATTGCAAATCATAAGTTTGATCTCACCGCTAAAGCTGATGCTAAACAGGTTTCACTCTTGCGTAAAGAAGTGGGAATGGTATTTCAACAATATCACTTATGGCCACATTTAACGGTAATGCAAAACTTGATTGAAGCACCAATGAAAGTACTCGGGTTAGACAAAGGACAAGCTATTGAACGTGCAAAAGGCTTACTGGCTCGTTTACAGCTAGCCGAATTTTCTGAGCGTTTTCCTTTGCACTTATCGGGCGGTCAGCAACAACGTGTGGCGATTGCAAGAGCGTTAATGATGCAACCGCAGGTACTATTATTTGATGAACCAACAGCAGCGTTAGATCCAGAGATTACAGCACAAGTTGTTGATATTATTCAGGAATTACAGAGTACGGGGATCACGCAAGTGATTGTTACGCACGAAGTTTCTGTGGCCCGTAAGGTTGCAACTAAAGTCGTTTATATGGAAAAAGGCAACATTATTGAGCAAGGCGATGTAAGCTGTTTTGAAACACCAAAAACAGAACAATTCGCACACTATCTTTCACATTCACACTAATAATTATGGGGTAAACACAATGAAAAAATTACTTTTAGCAACACTATTAGCAGGTTCTACATTCGCTAATGCACAAGATATTACTTTTGCGATGGAACCAAGCTATCCACCGTTTGAATTAACGAATGAAAAAGGGGAAATTGTCGGGTTTGATGTGGATATTGCAAATGCAATTTGTAAAGAGTTAAATGCTACCTGTCATTTCAAAGCTCAAGCCTTTGATGCGTTAATTCCTAGCTTAATTAAAGGTCGTGGTGGTTTTGATGCGGCAATTTCAGCTATCGACATTACGGAAGCTCGTGCAAAACAAGTTGCGTTTTCTGCCCCTTACTATGAAAGTTCGGCAAGTTTTATTAGCGTAAAAGATAAAGTTAGCGATCTTGCTCAAGCGAAAAAAGTTGGTGTGCAAAATGGTACAACCTATCAACAATATATCAATGCAGAAGCAAAACAGTACACAGCAAGCTCTTATGCAAGTTTACAAGATGCAGTTTTAGATTTAAAAAATGGACGTATTGATATTATTTTTGGCGATACAGATGTATTAAGGGAGATGTTTGATAAAAATCCTGAGCTTAGCTTTGTCGGTGAGCGTGTAACAGACAAACGTTACTTCAATAACGGCTTAGGTATTGCGGTGAAAAAATCAAATACTGCGTTAGTGGAAGACTTAAATAAAGGGATCGCAGCGATTAAAGCAAATGGCGAATATCAAAAAATTTATGATAAATGGATGACAAAATAATCATATGTTTGTGGATTATATTCCTTTAGTTTCTCAAGCAGCCCTAATGACCTTAGGGCTTGCTCTTTGTTCGCTCGTAGTAGGAATGTTACTAGCCGTTGTATTTGTTTCTCTTGAAACACATAGATGGGTGTTGATTAACAAACCTACCGCTGTTTTTGTTGCTTTATTGCGTGGTTTGCCTGAAATTTTGGTGGTATTTTTAATTTACTTTGGTACGCCAGAAATTTTGGAATTACTCACAGGGGATTATGTCGAACTCGGGCCTTTTGGTTGTGGTGTGGTTGCATTAGCCTTGATCTTCGCTTCATATGCTTCACAAACTTTGCGTGGTGCAATTCAAGCTGTACCCGCTGGGCAATGGGAATCAGGGGCAGCATTAGGGCTTAGTAGAATCTACACTTTTATCCATATTGTGATGCCACAGGTATGGCGACACGCATTGCCTGGGTTAAGTAACCAATGGCTTGTTTTATTAAAGGATACTGCATTGGTTTCTTTAATTGGCGTTCACGATTTAATGCGTCAAACCGAGTTAATCAATACAACAACGCATCAACCTTTTACTTGGTATGGTTTCGCCGCATTGATTTATTTAGCAATTACGCTATTAAGCCAAGTTATCATTCGCAAATTAGAGCTTCGTTTTACCCGCTTTGAAAGAGGAATTGCATAATGTTACAGGATTATTTCAATGTAATTGCTCAAGGTATTCCAACTAGTTTATTGCTCACTTTTGTGGCATTAACCGTTGCATTCTTCTTAGCGTTATTGCTGACATTCCTACTTTCAATGGAAAATGCTTTTATTAAAGGAGCGATCAATCTCTTTTTAACGCTCTTTACTGGTACGCCATTGTTAGTTCAGTTCTTCTTAATTTATGCAGGACCAGGACAATTCCAATGGATTGTAGATAGTCCATTGTGGGCATTGCTATCAAATGCGTGGTTTTGTGCAATGTTGGCTTTAGCGTTAAATAGTACTGCTTACACAACGTTACTTTTTCACGGTGCAGTGAAAGCCATTCCAAAAGGACAATGGGAAACCTGTGCTGCCTTAGGGTTAAACCGCTTACAAACGCTAAAGATTTTAGTCCCTTATGCATTAAAACGAGCATTGCCTTCGTACAGTAATGAAATTATTTTGGTATTTAAAGGCACATCGTTAGCATCGACCATCACCATTATGGATATTATGGGCTATGCTCGCCAACTATATGGTACAGAATATGATGCACTTTCAATTTATGGAATGGCTGGCGTAATTTACTTAATGATTACAGGCATAATGACCCTTATTCTACGCCAAGTAGAACGTAAAGTATTACGTTTCGAGCGTTTAGAAAGCTAGTCTGTTAATTGAACATTTTATGCAGAAATAGTGGAACAGAGAAGTGAACCGTTTTTACTATTTCTGCATAATGTTAATTTTTGCAAAAAATCCCTCCAATCTCACCGCTTGTTTCTGATTATTCCCTTTTAGAATGAACTAAAATTCGGTAAACTACGCAATCGTTTGCTTGTGGTATTAACCTATAAAAGCGGTCAGATTTTCTATCTTTTTTACAAATTTAAGGATAACTATGAATATTTTAATTATCGGTAATGGTGGGCGTGAACACGCATTAGCTTGGAAAGTTCGTCAATCTCCTTTAGCGACTAAAGTGTTTGTTGCTCCAGGTAACGCAGGTACGGCATTAGAGCAAGGTATTGAAAATGTTGCAATTTCAGCGACTGATGTTACCGCTTTAGTTGAATTTGCTAAACAAAATGAGGTGGGATTAACGATTGTTGGTCCTGAAGCACCATTGGTTATCGGTGTGGTTGATGCTTTCCGTCAAGCTGGCTTAAAAATATTTGGACCAACCCAAGCAGCGGCACAACTTGAAGGCTCAAAAGCATTCACTAAAGATTTCTTAGCACGTCATCAAATTCCAACAGCAGAATATAAAAACTTTACGGAAGTTGAGCCAGCTTTAGCATATTTGCGTGAAAAAGGTGCACCTATTGTTATTAAAGCTGATGGTTTGGCTGCGGGTAAAGGGGTAATTGTAGCGATGACTCTTGCAGAAGCAGAAGAGGCAGTGAAAGATATGCTTTCAGGCAATGCTTTTGGTGATGCAGGCAGCCGAGTTGTGATCGAAGAATTTTTAGATGGTGAAGAGGCTAGCTTTATCGTAATGGTTGATGGTAAAAATGTTGAACCAATGGCAACTAGCCAAGACCATAAACGTGTTGGTGAAGGGGATAAAGGCTTAAATACAGGTGGAATGGGGGCTTATTCCCCTGCTCCTGTGGTAACTGCCGAAATTCATCAGCGTGTAATGGACGAAGTCATTTACCCGACTGTGCGTGGAATGGCGGCTGAAAATAATCCTTATACTGGCTTTTTATATGCAGGCTTAATGATTATGCCAAATGGTCAGCCAAAAGTAATCGAATTTAACTGCCGTTTTGGTGATCCTGAAACACAACCAATTATGATGCGTTTAGAGTCAGATTTAGTAGAGCTCTGCTTAAAAGCGTGTGATGGTAAATTAGATGAAGTGCAGTCTAAATGGTGTGAGCAAGCTGCTTTAGGGATTGTGTTAGCAGCTGAAGGCTACCCTGCAGATTATCGTAAAGGTGATGAAATTACAGGTATTCTGACTGAAGCCATTACAGGACAGAAAGTCTTTTTAGCAGGTGTTGAACAAAAAGAGGGTAAATTATTAACTAATGGCGGACGTGTACTTTGTGTAACAGCATTGGGTAATTCTGTCTTTGATGCTCAACAACAGGCGTTAAAATTAGCGGAACAGATCCAATGGCAAGGTCGTTTCTACCGTAGAGATATTGGTTATCGAGCAGTGGCAAGAGAGAAACAGTAAGTTTGATTCATTGTTTTTAAATCTCCCCTAGCCCCTCTTTACTAAAGAGGGGGATTTTAGGCTAATATAATTAGCTCTAGATAAAGGTATTTGACGTAGGGTGGGCTTTAGCCCACCACAGACTGATGACAAACC
>NZ_LEKM01000108.1 GCF_009761375.1 Ursidibacter arcticus
GCAGACTGATGACAAACCCCAATTTGTTGTATCCAATTAACGGACGCCAGCGTGGCGTCCCTACATAACAAAATAAAATCTGTTATTTTTCAATTGGTTATAACTTTCCTTGTAGGGACGCCACGCTGGCGTCCGAATGAAAAAAGACTTTGTCAATAATCTGAACACCAATGGGTGTTTTACCTGAAACAGATTGAGCATCCATTCTTCCTTCCCCTGTAATGACTAAATCTGCAACTTTGATTTTCTCGCTTAACCCCACCGCATCAATCACAATTTTAACCGGTACAACCTGATATCCCCCAAACCGCATCAACTACATTACCAAGCGGTGCGATAACTGATGTTTTTTGCAAATCTCCCGATGTGGCATCTGTTAAAGATTGAACTGTACCTTCACCACCATCAGCCATTGGAACTAATTGATAGTTGGCATTTGGATATATACGACTAAATCCAATCTGAATAGCTTTAGCAACTTCTAACGCACTCAAACTTTCTTTAAAAGAATCAGGGGCAATAACAATGTTCATTGAATATCCTTATGGAATACGAAATTAAAGCGAATGCTATCACATCAGCTTTTTAAATTAAGCTCTTACCGAATAAACCTTAAACTTATTAGATTTTGCTAACAACTGATGTGAGCCAAAGGCTTGGTCTAATAAGTCGGGGTAAGGTAAAAAGGCGTTGGCGACAATACGCAATTCACCGCCTTTGTTTAAGTGCTGTTTTGCCTGTGCAATAAGGGTTTCTACTGCACGGTAAGCGGTGTCAATACCATCGTGAAATGGTGGGTTAGAAATAATTAAATCGAAACGACCGTCAATATGAGAAAAGACATCACTGGCTAAAACTTCCCCGTCTAATTGATTTTCAGCTAATGTTCGCTGGCTAGAATGGATTGCCATTGCGTGAATATCCGACATTGTGAGTTTAATTTTCGGGAATTGTTGTTTTAAAGCAGCTCCGATAACACCTGAACCACAGCCTAGATCGAGTACTTTGCCTTTTAATCCATCTGATTTCGTGAAAGTAGAAAGCAATAGTTTTGATCCTGTATCCAATTCTGCAGAGCTAAATACCGCTGGCAACGCATAAACCATTAAATCTTCTAAGCGGTAAGATTTCCAGAATTTTTTACTATCAAATTTCGGTTTTTCGTTTAATACGAAATGATATAAACCACAACGGCGTGCGGAATCAATTTTGGCAATTTCGCCTAATGAAGAAAGCATTGTTTCAACAGATCGAACGCCTGCTCTATTCTCGCCAATAATCAATAATTCTTGCTCAATTGGTGCGTTAGCAAGCCATTGTAATAATTGGAATTGGCACTCTTGCTTATTTTTAGTCCAGTAAAACACTGCTAGGTCTGCGGGCTGCTCACATTCCAACCCAAAAATCACATCTTTATGCTGATTTGCATAATCAAAATAATTTGAGAAAACCGCAACATTTGTGGCTTTTGCTCGAATAACATCAGCAAAGCGATCTCGTACATCGCCAAATAATAAAATACTTTTATTTTCAAATAACGCCAAATGACGTTCCAATACTTCACTTTCAAGAGATAACATAATTTTTCACTTTTTACTTAAAATAATTTCCGCATTTTACCGACTTTTGCTACCATTCCCCACAACTTTATGAGGAAATATGATGAATCGGCGAGATTTGCTGTTACAAGAGATGAATATTACCCAATGGGTGCTAACCAAACCACAGGTATTAAAGGGCGATGCACAAATTCGCCTAGCTCCACAGGTTAAATTTGTGGTGGTATGTGAAGAAGATTATCAACACACTGGGTTATTTCAAGATATTTTGCGAGCCTTGGCTTTAAACACCAACCAATATCAATGGCTTAATATGGAGCAAGCAGTCCGCCTTGCCTTAACCCATTCGCCTTATTTTTGGTTAATCCAGCCTGAACAACAAGCGGTAGCTTTTACAAAAAAATTTGCAAATCAAACCGCTTGGCAAAGCCCATCTTGGCAAAGCATTCAGCAAGCCACAAATAAACGCCAATTTTGGCAACAAATTGAACCATTTACAAATACTGAAAATGACTGTAATTAGCCCTATTATCGATAGCGACTTTAGCCGCCTGTTTGAAATTGAACAACAAGCCCATTTAGTGCCTTGGAGTAAGGGAACATTGCTCAACAACCAAGGGGAACGTTATCTTAATTTAAAACTATCTATTGAAAATCAAATTGTCGCCTTTGCGATTTGCCAAAAAGTGCTAGATGAAGCAACATTATTTAACATTGCCGTTGCTCCTGAATTTCAAGGAAAAGGCTACGGAAAAAAATTGCTAGAATCGCTTATTCAGCAATTACAACAACAGAATGTGCTAACTTTATGGCTTGAAGTACGAGAATCGAATCAAACGGCTCGCCAACTCTACGATAAATTAGGCTTTAATGAAGTTACCTTACGCAAAAATTACTACCCTACCGCAACAGGTGAGCGAGAGAATGCAGTTGTAATGGCACTTTATCTTTAATCCACCTAATCTACCCAAAGATGATAGAATAAGCGGTCAGATCAAATAATTATTTTACAATGAGACATTTATGAATACCCCAACTTTTGAAGAATTAGATTTAAGTCCAGAATTACTCAAAGCATTAGCGAAAAAGGGCTATACCCGCCCAACCAGTATCCAACAACAAACTATTCCAGCCGCTCTTGAAGGCAGAGATGTATTAGGATCAGCACCAACAGGGACAGGAAAAACTGCAGCATTTTTACTCCCAGCTATCCAGCACTTGCTCGATCACCCACGCCGTAAACCTGGTCCACCTCGCATTTTAGTTTTAACACCAACACGAGAATTAGCAATGCAAGTGGCAGAACAATCAGAAGAATTGGCTCAATTTACCAATTTGAAAATTGCGACTATTACAGGTGGTGTGGCTTATCAAAACCACGGCGAAGTCTTTAATACTAACCAAGATCTTGTGGTGGCAACGCCAGGACGCTTATTACAATATATCAAGGAAGAAAATTTCGACTGCCGTTCTGTTGAAGTGCTGATCTTTGACGAAGCCGACCGAATGCTACAAATGGGATTTGGTCAAGATGCAGAGACCATTGCAGCCGAAACACGTTGGCGTAAATATACTTGGTTATTTTCGGCAACCCTTGAAGGCGAATTATTAGTCGATTTTGCTCAACGAATTTTAACTAATCCACTAGAAATTGATGCTGAACCAAGCCGTAGAGAACGTAAGAAAATCCAACAATGGTATTATCACGCCGATAATCTTGAACATAAAACCAAACTATTGGCTCGTCTAATTGAAAACTTTGAAGTAGAACGAGGGATCGTGTTTGTACGTCGCCGAGAAGCAGTAAGAGAACTAAGCGAAACCTTGCGTAAACGTGGTATTCGCTCGACCTATTTAGAAGGGGAAATGGCACAAACCCAACGTAATCAGTCGATTACACGCTTAAAAGAAGGTGTTGTTAATGTATTGGTAGCCACAGATGTTGCCGCTCGTGGCATAGACATTGATGATGTCGATTTTGTCATTAATTTTGATTTGCCATATAGTGCCGATACCTATTTACATCGTATCGGACGTACAGCTCGTGCAGGGAAAAAAGGCTCGGCAGTTTCTTTGGTTGAAGCTCACGATTATAAATTACTGGGTAAAATCCAACGATATACCGAAGAAGTATTGAAACCTCGTTTGATTGATGGTTTAGAACCTCGCACTAAAGCTCCAAAAGATGGTGAAATTGTGAGTGTAACGAAGAAAGAAAAAGCACGCATTAAGAAGAAAAAAGAAGATAAAAAAGAGGCTACGAAAAAGAAAGTAAAAGTTCGCTATAAAGATACCAAAAATATTGGTAAACGTAGAAAGCCAACCGCAGAACAAAAGGGCGAATAAGTCCTTGTAAAATAGTCGTTATCTATCTTTAACGGCTATTTTACGTTTCATTTTCGATTATCCAAATGCTCATTGATTAAATTTAAAAATAACTCGCCGAAACGCTCTAGTTTTCTCTCGCCGACACCATTGATTTCTAGCATTTCATCTTCGGTTCTCGGTAAATATTCTGCCATTTCTTGTAGTGTCGCATCATTAAAAACGACATAAGGTGGAATATTTTCTTTATCGGCAATTTGCTTGCGTAAGAAACGTAAACGAGCAAATAAATCTTTATCATAACGGTGATTAACTTGTTGTTTTTGTACATAAGCCGTTGCAGAAAAGCTCAGTCGTGGCATTGCGAGAGATAAACTCGTTTCTGCACGCAAAATGGGTCGGGCAGATTCGGTCAGTTGTAATGCTGAATGGTTTACAATATTTTGGCGGATAAGCCCCAAATGGATAAGCTGACGAGCAACACTTATCCAGTATTCTTGTGATTTATCTTTACCGATACCATAGACTGAAAGGGTATCTTGTTGTAATTCCCGAATTTTTTGGTTATTCAATCCGCGTAATACCGCAATAACGTGATGAAGACCAAAACGTTGCCCTGTTCGATAGATAACTGACATCACTTTTTGAGCATCTACTAAGGCATCGTATTGTTTAGGTGGATCTAAACAAATATCGCAGTTTTTACAAGGTTGCTGCTGAGATTCCCCAAAATAGTTGAGTAATACTAAACGGCGACAGGTTTGAGATTCGGCAAATGCCCCTATCGCTTGTAATTTATGTTGCTCAATTTGGCGTTGTTCAGTTTCTGGCTTTTCTAATAAGACTTTATTTAACCAACCGTAATCTGACGGATCATAAAAAAGCACCGCTTCTGCTGGAAGATCATCTCGTCCTGCTCGTCCTGTCTCTTGATAGTAGGATTCGATACTACGGGGTAAGTCAAAATGTACAACAAAGCGGACATTAGATTTATTGATCCCCATTCCAAAAGCAACGGTAGCGACAACTACTTGAATGTTATCTCGCTGAAAAGCATTTTGTACTGTTTCACGCTCTCGCATCGTCATTCCTGCGTGATAACCCATTACACTTACTCGCTTAGCGGCTAATTTTTCGGTAATTTCTTCTACTTTTTTACGACTATTACAATAAACAATGCCACTTTTACCCTGTTGGCTGAGAATAAATTTAATTAACTGCTCTGTTGGTTTAAATTTTTCTTGTACGGTATAACGAATGTTTGGGCGATCAAAACTGCCCAAATAAGTGTGCGGATCTTGTAATTTTAGATGCTGTAAAATATCTACTCGAGTAGTAGGATCGGCAGTTGCAGTGAGTGCTACAAGCGGTATGTTTGGGAAAGTTTTTCGCAATCCGCCGAGTAAAGTATATTCAGGGCGGAAATCGTGTCCCCATTGTGAAACACAGTGTGCTTCATCAACAGCAATCAGGCTTATTTTGCAATGTGAAATAAAGTGAAAAAAGCCTGATGTCATTACTTTTTCT
Source organism: Ursidibacter arcticus (assembly GCF_009761375.1). Lineage (GTDB taxonomy): Bacteria > Pseudomonadota > Gammaproteobacteria > Enterobacterales > Pasteurellaceae > Ursidibacter > Ursidibacter arcticus. The sequence goes on from NZ_LEKM01000108.1 coordinate 5,412, forward strand.
GGCGAAAGATAAAGTAATTTAAGTTGTCCTGATAGGGCTTTTTGCTCAACTTTCTGCTGTTCTTCTAAGGTTTGAGTTGAATTGAGATAGGCGGCTTCCACACCGTTTGTCAATAATTGATCTACTTGATCTTTCATTAACGAAATGAGAGGGGAAATCACTAATGTAATGCCGTCTAAACATAACGCAGGCACTTGGTAGCATAACGATTTACCGCCACCAGTAGTCATAATGACAAGGCAATCTTTACCTGTAAGAATGGCGTCAATTACTTCAGATTGACCTTGTCGGAATGATTGATAGCCAAAGACGTTATGTAAAACTTCTTTGGCTTTTGCAAGATTTGAGATGGGCATTAGCTAAAAGAGAGAGTTTCTCCGTGGCGAGCAACGGCTTCTTCTAAATGAACCCAAAAAGAACGCCCTTCGGCACTTACCCAATCGCCATCACGATAGGCAAAATGGAAACCACCTAATTTGCTTGCTAACCAGAGTTCTAACATTGCTTCTTGTTTATTGATCACAATTTGAGAGTCATCATCAAAAGTAATGGTAAATACCGCACCTTGTGTTTCACAATCTACATCACAACCTTGTTCTTCTAGCTGTTCTTCGATCTGTTCCCATACTTTTTCTATTTCTTGATGAAATTCTGCTACATTCATAATCACTCACTTAAATGGTAAATTTTTAGAAAAATCAAACCGCTATTTTGAATTTTTCTCTCACTATTTGCAATCTCAAATTTGTGAAAAATGTTGTGTAACTGACCGCTTATAGCAACTTACCTATACACTACATCCACGCATTACTACGAATTACACCTACTGCAATGCCTTCAATTTCAATAAAAGATGTTCTTGGATCAACAACAATCGCTTGTAGTTCATCATTTTCAGGGTGTAAATAAATAAGTTCCCCTTTCTTTTCTAGACGTTTAACCGTTACTTCATCATCAACTCGGGCAACAACAACTTGTCCATTACGCACTGATTGGGTACGGTGAACAGCCAGTAGATCGCCATCTAAAATACCTATTTTTTCCATTGAGTTGCCACTGACTTTAAGTAAATAATCCGCTTGTGGCGAAAACATTGCCCCATTGACAGGATAGCGGTTTTCAATATGTTCTACCGCAAGGATTGGTGTGCCTGCGGCCACTTTGCCAATCAGCGGTAAGCCTTCTTCATCATTTGCAGCACTATTTTCATCTTCAACAAGAATACGGATACCACGAGATGTGCCAGATAACATTTCAATATACCCTTTACGAGCTAAGGCTTTCAGATGCTCTTCTGCTGCATTCGGTGATTTAAAACCAATTTCACGAGCAATTTCTACACGCGTTGGTGGCATACCTGTGCTTTCGATATGCTGTTTTACAAAATCAAAAATTTCTTGTTGGCGAGCGGTTAAATGTTGGCGTTTCATAAATCCTCACTGTCTTTATATACAGAATATAGTGTCATTATATACAGTAAATGTGGATTTGTAACTAACAAATACCATTTTCTATAAGAATTTATGCTAAAATTCGCTTAATCCGACCATAATTATTCAAAAGGATACAAAAATGTCAGTATTACTTAACATTTATCGTAAGTTTTTAAATATACCGCTCTCTTTATTGGTGAAATCTCGTTCTATTCCTACTCACCCGATTGAAGAGCTGGGGCTGAATCCTGAACAGCCGTTTATCTATGTATTACCTTATACTTCACAAACCGACCTTTTAATTTTACAGAAAGATTGTTTAGCCTTGAATTTGCCTGATCCATTACAACCGAATGAGATTGAAGGACAAGTATTACCACGTTATGTTTTTTTAGATGAAGGCAGACGCTTTTTTAAGTCTAAAGGGGCAAAAAGTGAAACAGAAACGGTATTTTATCGCTATTTAGATCTTCATCGGATGAATACGGAGTTAGATGTACAGCTTATTCCTGTTTCTGTGCTATGGGGGAGAGCACCAGGGAAAGAAAAAGGCTTACCTGTTTTACGCTTACTAGGTCCATTACAACGTTTAATGACAATGATTTGGTTTGGTCGTGATAATTTTATTCGTTTTTCTCAAGCGGTTTCATTACGCTATATGGTAGAAGCTCACGGGGCAGATCAAGGTATCGCTCAAAAATTAGCTCGTGTTGCTAAAATGCACTTTGCTAAACAGCGTTATTCTGCAACAGGCCCACGCTTACCTGATCGTGAAGCAATGTTTAATAAATTATTGCAATCTCCTGCTATTTTAGCTGCAATTGAAGATGAAGCTCAAAAACCAAAAAGTTCGCCTGAAAAAGCACGCAAAGAAGCTGAAAAAATTCTTGATGAAATTGCCGCAAATGTTCGCCACGAAAGTTTAAGAACCGCAGATCGTGTATTAAGCTGGCTTTGGAACAAACTTTATCAGGGCATCAATGTGCAATACGCAGAGCGTGTGCGTAAATTAGCATTGGAAGGGCACGAATTAGTTTATGTGCCTTGCCACCGTAGCCATATGGACTATTTACTGCTCTCGTATATCCTTTATCATCAAGGCTTAGTTCCGCCACATATTGCAGCAGGTATCAACCTAAACTTTTGGCCAGCTGGCCCGATTTTCCGTAGCTGGGGAGCGTTCTTTATTCGTAGGACTTTTAAAGGTAATCGCCTTTATTCCACGATTTTCCGTGAATATTTAGCCGAATTATTTTATCGGGGTTATTCGGTAGAATACTTTATCGAAGGTGGTCGTTCTCGTACTGGGCGTCTACTTGAGCCGAAAACAGGAATGATGTCAATGACCTTACAAGCCTTACAACGTGGTCTTTCTCGCCCAATTAGCATTGTGCCTGTTTATATCGGTTATGAACACGTTTTAGAAGTAGATACTTATGCAAAAGAGCTTCGAGGTGCAGAAAAAGAGAAAGAAAATGCAGGTCTAGTGCTCCGAGTTATCAAAAAATTGCGTAACCTTGGACAAGGTTTTGTGAACTTTGGTGAGCCTATCCAGTTAAATAACTACTTAAATTCGCATTTTCCTGAGTGGAAAGCACCGCTTGAAGAAGGTTCTCGTCCAAAATGGCTGAATAATGCTGTTGAGTCAGTATCAAAACAAGTGATGGTGAATATCAATAATGCCGCCGCTGTCAATGCAAAAAACTTAATTGGGTCTGTTTTATTGGGATCACGCCAACGTTCTCTTACAAAAGAACAGCTCATTGAGCAGATTGAAAGCTATGTGCAATTATTTAAAAATGTACCGTATAGCAAGGATATTACCGTTCCAACGGAAACAGCGAGTGAAATGCTAGAACACGTCGTAACATTACCTCGTTCGGGAGTAATTGTAGAGAAAGATAACTTTGGTGAAATTATCCGTTTAGATCGCCAATCGGCAGTTCTAATGACTTATTACCGTAATAATATTCAACATCTATTTGTTCTGCCTTCTTTGGTTGCAAGCATTGTGTTGCATCACGAGGCGGTATCCAAAGATCTGATTATGCAAAGTGTTCAGCGTATTTATCCATTCTTACAAGCCGAACTCTTTTTACATTTTGCGGAAGACCAGGTTCGTACACATATTGAAGATATCTTAGCGGAATTTAGTCGCCAAAATATTATTAAAAATGAAAGCGAAATGTTTATGATCAATCGCCAACGTATTCGATCCTTACAACTTCACGCAGCCGCAATTCGTGAGTTATTACAACGCTATTACATCAGCTTGAGCATCTTAATTGAACAGCCTGATATTAGCCGTAATGAATTAGAAAAAGAGAGCCGTTCGATTGCACAGCGTTTATCTGTATTACACGGTATCAATGCTCCTGAATTTTTCGATAAATCATTATTCTCAACCTTTAGCGGAACACTGAAAGAGCAAGGATATTTTGATGATGAAGGAAATACTGCTGTGAATAAAGTAAAAGATATTGAAACTTTATTGCGTGGTTTAATTTCTTTAGAAATTCAGCAAACTATTCAAGGTGCTATGGTGAAAATGGAAGAAATTCATTCTACACAAGAGTCACAACCTGAGTTAATCGATGTTACTACAATACAAGAAATGAATAGTCAGGAAAACAATCAAGGTAAGTAATCTATTGGTTTGAACGACAAAGCCAACCATTTAGTAAATAGGATGGTTGGCTTTTTACGTTGTAGGGCAGCATAAATTTACTTCAAAATTAATTTACTATCTCTTAGTAATAAGAATGCTCACCGTGTTGATGTTCGGTAACATCTCTTACACCAACAAGTTCATCAGGGAAAAGTGCTAGGAGTTGCTTTTCGATACCTTCTTTTAAGGTAACATCGACCATTGAGCAGCCATTACAGCCACCACCAAATTGTAAAATTGCATACTTATCTTCGGTGATCTCAATCAGTGTTACTCGTCCACCGTGGCTTGCTAATTGTGGATTAACTTGAGTTTGAATCACATAATCTAAACGTTCAATGAAAGGGGCGTCATCTGCAACTTTTTTCATTTTTGCATTTGGTGCTTTCATTGTGAGCTGAGCACCCATTGCGTCTGTAACATAATCAATTTCGGCTTCATCAAGGAAAGGTAAGCTAACATCATCAACAAAAGCTGAAAATTGCTCAAATTTTACTTCTGTATCACTGTCTTCTACTGCATTAGGTGGACAATAGGAAACGCCGCACTCTGCACTTGGTGTACCAGGGTTCACGACAAATATGCGAATATTGGTACCTTCTTCTTGTTGATCTAATAATTTGCGGAAGTGATTTTGTGCCGCATCTGAAATCGTAATATTCATTGTTTAATCCATTATGAGAAAATTTGTAGATATTCTACTCCGAACCTGATTTTTTGACTAGCATCAAATTTTACTTGTCTTGGTAAAAAAATAAGCTTTTCGTACCGCTTATTTTCAAAATGATTATTTGTTGTATTTAAAATTTGAAGTAGGTCAAACTTTATGGGCTGAAATGTTAAAAAAATGTGGTTAAACTGGCATTTAATGCCATTTTTCAGGTAGAATACCGCGTTTATTTTTATCTTTAACTGAAAAAGATAAAAATCCGATTTGAGAACTTAATGTAGCATTTGAGAATAGGTGGGGGAATCAACGTTTATTCTTGAATTTAGCTACGACTCAATAGAAGCGATTGTAGCTTGCTACAATTATATTTTTAACCCAACAAAAGTAGTGCAAACAATATGATTACAATTAAACAAGGCTTAGATCTCCCTATTTTGGGAAAACCTGAGCAAGTAATCCATAACGGCAATGCTGTTAGTGAAGTTGCTGTGCTTGGCGAAGAATATGTGGGTATGCGTCCTTCTATGAAGGTGCGTGAAGGTGATGTAGTTAAAAAAGGTCAGGTTCTTTTTGAAGATAAAAAGAATCCTGGTGTTATTTTTACTGCACCTGCAAGCGGTACGGTTGTTGCAATCAATCGTGGCGAGAAACGTGTTCTTCAGTCAGTCGTGATTAAAGTTGAGGGTGATGACCAAATTACCTTTAGTCGCTATGCGACAGCTGACCTTGCGTCTTTGACAAGCGAGCAAGTTAAACAAAATTTAGTGGAATCTGGTTTGTGGACAGCATTCCGTACTCGTCCATTTAGTAAAGTGCCTGCATTAGATGCTGTGCCTTCATCTATCTTTGTGAATGCAATGGATACTAATCCATTAGCAGCAGATCCTGAAGTTGTTCTTAAAGAACATAAGCAGGACTTCGTTGATGGTTTAACGGTATTAAGCCGTTTATTTAATGGCGAGAAAACAATTCATTTATGTCGTGCACCAGATAGCACAACACCGAATGCAGATGTACCAAATGTAAAAGTAACTGCTTTTGCAGGGCCTCATCCAGCTGGGTTAAGTGGTACACATATTCACTTTATTGATCCTGTAAGCTTAAACAAACAAGTGTGGTATTTGAATTACCAAGATGTTATTGCAATTGGTAAATTATTTACTACGGGTGAGCTTTATACCGATCGTGTTGTTGCCTTAGCAGGACCACAGGTTGAAAAACCTCGCTTAGTTCGCACTCGTTTAGGTGCTAAATTATCTGAATTAACTGCAAATGAACTTAAATCAGGCGAAAATCGTGTGATTTCTGGTTCTGTGTTAAGCGGTGCGAAAGCAGTTGGTGTTCACGATTATTTAGGTCGTTATGCATTACAAGTTTCTGTGATCGCTGAAGGGCGTGATCAAGAATTCTTCGGAATGATTGCACCATATTCACATAAATTCTCAATTACTCGTACGGTGTTAGGTGCTTTCACTAAGAAATTATTTAACTTCACAACCGCAGTAAATGGTGGACATCGTGCAATGGTACCAATTGGTTCTTATGAGCGTGTAATGCCATTAGATATTCTGCCAACATTATTACTTCGTGACTTGGCTGTAGGAGATACCGATTCTGCTCAAGCATTAGGGTGTTTAGAACTAGATGAAGAAGATTTAGCACTTTGTACCTTTGTTTGCCCAGGCAAAAATGAATATGGACCAATGTTACGCCAAGCGTTAGATAAGATCGAGAAGGAAGGTTAATCAAATGGCTTTAAAAGATCTTTTCCATAAAATGGAACCCCACTTTCATAAAGGTGGAAAGTATGAAAAATGGTACACGTTATTTGAAGCGGTGTATTCTATTGTTTATACATCTGGTGCAGTAACTCAAAAAGATGCTCACGTTCGTGATGCGATTGACTCAAAACGTATGATGTTAATTGTATGGTTAGCATTATTCCCAGCAATGTTCTACGGTATGTATAACGTGGGAACTCAGTCAATCTTAGCGTTAGGAATGGGTGATTTTGCACAGAATCTCGCAAATAGCGTAAATAACGATTGGCATTTTGCTTTAGCGAACAGCTTGGGTGTGGTATCACAAGATGCTGGTGTATTCGCTAAAATGACACTTGGTGCAATTTTCTTCTTACCAATCTATCTTACTGTCTTTTTAGTCGGTGGTTTTTGGGAAGTTGTTTTTGCAATGGTGCGTAAACACGAAATCAATGAAGGTTTCTTTGTTACATCTATTCTCTTAGCATTAATTGTTCCACCAACATTACCATTATGGCAAGCGGCATTAGCGGCTACTTTTGGTGTTGTTGTTGCAAAAGAAGTATTTGGTGGTGTAGGTAAAAACTTTATGAACCCAGCATTAGCGGGTCGTGCGTTTTTATTCTTTGCTTATCCAGCTCAAATTTCAGGAGATTTAGTTTGGACTGCAGCAGATGGTTTTTCTGGTGCAACGGCACTTTCTCAATGGGCAGTAGGGGGTGAAGCAGCACTTAAACACGTTGCAACAGGTCAATCAATTACTTGGATGGATGCGTTCTTAGGAAATATTCCAGGTTCTATTGGTGAAGTTTCAACCTTAATGCTGATCATCGGTGCGGCAATTATTGTTTTCGCTCGTATTGCTTCTTGGCGTATTATTGCAGGGGTAATGATTGGTATGGCTGCAACTGCAACCTTATTTAATCTTATCGGTTCTGATACAAACCCAATGTTTGCAATGCCTTGGCACTGGCACCTTGTATTAGGTGGTTTTGCATTAGGTATGTTCTTTATGGCGACAGACCCTGTATCTGCTGCATTTACCAATAAAGGTAAATGGTGGTATGGTATTTTAATTGGGGTAATGTGCGTATTGATTCGTGTTGCAAACCCAGCATACCCAGAAGGTATGATGTTAGCGATTTTATTTGCTAACTTATTTGCACCAATCTTCGACTACCTTGTTGTTCAAGGCAATATCAAACGTAGGAAGGCACGCAATGGCTAAGTTTAATAAAGATAGCATTGGCGGAACACTTACCGTCGTGGTTTTATTAAGTTTAATCTGTTCGTTAATTGTTGCAGGTTCTGCGGTGTTATTAAAACCAACCCAAGAAGAACAAAAACAATTAGACAAACAGAAAAACATTTTAAGTGTTGCTGGTTTATTACAAGCAGATACCAAAAAAGGTGATATCAAAGATATTTATGCTAAAAATATTGAACCTAAGATCGTTGATCTTGCAACAGGTGAATATGTAGAGGGCGTAACAAATTTTGATGCGAAATCTGCAATTAAAGATCCAGCTCAAAGTATTGCGATTAACCCAGCAGATGATAAAGCAGGTTTAAAAGTCAGAGCTAAATATGCTGAAGTTTATCTTGTGAAAGACGCTGATGGTAAAGTAAACCAAATCGTTTTACCATTCTACGGTACAGGCTTATGGTCTGTAATGTATGGTTTCGTTTCTGTACAGCCAGATGGTAATACTATTAAAGGTATTACTTATTATGAACACGGTGAAACCCCTGGATTAGGTGGAGAAATTGAGAACCCACGCTGGCAACAGAATTTCGTTGGTAAGAAATTACAAAACGAAAGTGGCGAATCTGCAATTCGTGTTGCAAAAGGTGCTTCAGCAGATAAAGATCACGGTATTGATGGTTTATCTGGTGCGACATTAACTTCTAATGGTGTTGATGGTTCATTCAAATATTGGTTCGGAGCGAATGGTTTCGGTCCATATTTAGCGAAATTAAAAGCGGGGACTAACTAATGGCAAGTAATAAACTTAAAGACCTATTGTTATCACCTGTTGTGAATAATAACCCAATTGCATTGCAAATTTTGGGTATCTGTTCAGCATTAGCGGTAACAACTAAACTTGAAACCGCAGTGGTAATGGGCATTGCAGTAAGCTTTGTAACAGCTTTTTCAAGTATGTTTATTTCAATGATCCGTAACTATATTCCAAATAGTATCCGTATCATTGTACAAATGGCAATTATTGCATCTCTTGTAATTTTAGTTGACCAAATTTTACGGGCGTATGCCTACGATCTTTCTAAACAGCTTTCGGTATTCGTTGGTTTAATCATTACCAACTGTATCGTAATGGGACGTGCAGAAGCATTTGCAATGAAATCAGGTCCAGTAGAGAGTTTTGTTGATGGTATCGGTAACGGTTTAGGTTATGGTGCAATTCTTGTGATCGTAGCATTTATCCGTGAATTGATCGGTTCTGGTAAACTCTTTGGGATGACGGTATTCCAAACAATCCAAGATGGTGGTTGGTACCAAGCAAATGGTCTATTCTTATTAGCTCCAAGTGCGTTCTTTATTATTGGCTTCTTAATCTGGGGCTTAAGAACGTGGAAACCAGAGCAAGTGGAGAAATAATATGGAACATTATCTAAGTTTATTTGTTAAGTCCGTATTTATTGAAAATATGGCACTTTCTTTCTTCCTTGGAATGTGTACATTTCTTGCGGTTTCTAAGAAAGTTTCAACAGCTTTTGGTTTAGGGATTGCGGTAATTGTAGTATTAGCAATTTCTGTTCCTGCTAACCAATTAGTTTATGAACACGTTTTAAAAGATGGTGCATTGATTGAAGGTGTTGATTTAACCTTCCTTAACTTCATCACATTTATCGGTGTAATTGCTGGTATTGTACAAGTACTTGAAATGGTATTAGATAAATACTTCCCAGCACTTTATAGTGCATTAGGTATTTTCTTACCATTGATTACCGTAAACTGTGCAATCTTTGGTGCAGTATCTTTTATGGTTCAACGTGAATATAACTTCGGGGAATCAGTCGTTTATGGTATTGGTGCTGGTACAGGTTGGATGTTAGCAATCGTGGCATTAGCAGGTTTAACAGAAAAAATGAAATATTCTGATGTTCCTGCAGGTTTACGCGGATTAGGTATTACCTTTATTACCGCAGGCCTAATGGCACTTGGTTTTATGTCTTTCTCAGGCATTCAATTATAAGGAGCGTATCGAATGGATAATTTTATTTTCGGTATCGTGGTATTTACTGCCCTTGTATTAGTGCTTGCAGTACTTATCCTATTTGCTAAATCGAAATTAGTGGACAGCGGTGATATCACCATTTCTATCAATGATGATCCTGAAAAAGCGATTACTTTACCTGCTGGTGGTAAATTATTAGGTGCTCTTGCAAGTAAAGGAATCTTCGTATCATCTGCTTGTGGTGGCGGTGGCTCTTGTGGTCAATGTATCGTTAAAGTAAAAAGTGGTGGTGGTGAAATTTTACCAACTGAATTATCACATATTACTAAACGTGAAGCGAAAGAAGGCTATCGTCTTGCTTGTCAAGTAAACGTAAAAAGCAGTATGGACGTGGAATTACCAGAAGAGATCTTTGGTGTGAAAAAATGGCAATGTACCGTTATTTCTAACGATAACAAAGCAACATTTATCAAAGAACTTAAATTACAAATTCCAGAAGGGGAAGAAGTTCCATTCCGTGCCGGTGGATATATTCAAATTGAAGCTCCTGCTCATACGGTAAGATATGAAGATTACAAAGAGTTAATTGACAAAGAATATCACGAAGATTGGGATAAATTTAACTTATGGCGTTATGTGTCTAAAGTTGATGAGCCAATTATTCGAGCTTATTCAATGGCTTCATACCCAGAAGAAAAAGGGATTATTATGTTGAACGTGCGTATTGCTACACCACCACCAAATAACCCTGATGTACCACCAGGTCAAATGTCATCTTACATTTGGTCATTAAAAGCTGGCGATAAAGTCACAATTTCAGGTCCATTTGGTGAATTCTTCGCGAAAGATACTGATGCTGAAATGGTATTTATCGGTGGTGGTGCAGGTATGGCACCGATGCGTTCACATATTTTTGACCAGTTAAAACGTTTAAAATCTAAACGTAAAATGACTTTCTGGTATGGTGCTCGTTCAAAACGTGAGATGTTCTATGTTGAAGATTTTGACGGCTTACAAGCTGAAAATGATAACTTCAAATGGCACGTGGCACTTTCAGATCCACAACCAGGTGATAACTGGGACGGTTATACAGGCTTTATTCACAACGTACTTTATGAAAACTACTTAAAAGATCACGAAGCTCCTGAAGATTGTGAATACTATATGTGTGGACCACCAATTATGAATGCATCTGTAATTAAGATGCTAAAAGATCTTGGTGTTGAAGATGAAAACATCTTATTAGATGATTTCGGTGGCTAACACTAAAATCTAAATTAAATAAGCGGTCAGTTCGTGTAAAATTTTTACAAGAAATGACCGCTTACCCATTTAGAAAATAATCAAAAATATAGTTGAATTGAGTATTTTTTTGCTTATTTTTTGTATTTAAGGAGCTTTTGTGAGAATCAAAAAATTATCTGCAGGATTTGCTTTTGCAATTTTTACCCTTTTACTCACCGCTTGTAACAAAGAGCCTGAGCAAGTTTTATTGGAAGGGAAAACAATGGGAACAACTTACCACGTCAAATATATTGATGATGGTAGTATAAAGAATTTACCAAAGCCCGAAACGATTCAAAAAGAATTAGATATTCTCTTGAAAGAAGTGAATAACCAAATGTCCACCTATCAAAGAGAATCTCAAATTAGCCAATTTAATCAATATCATACAGTAGATAGTTCATTTAACGTTGCCAAAGATTTTGCATTAGTGGTTGAAGAAGGTATTCGTTTAAATAAAGTAACAGATGGTGCTTTAGATATTACTATTGGGCCTTTGGTTAATTTATGGGGATTTGGTCCAGATAAACGTTTAAACAAAGTGCCAACCGCAGAACAAATTGCAGAGAGAGCAAAATCCGTAGGGATTGAAAAACTCATTGTTGCTTTTGAAAATAATGATCGACAAAATGGCAACGCATTCTTACAAAAGAAAGAGCCCAACCTGTATGTAGATCTCTCATCGATCGCAAAAGGTTTTGGGGTTGATAAGGTCGCTAACCACCTAAATAGCTTAGGTCTTGAAAATTATCTTGTTGAGATTGGGGGGGAAATTTATGGAAAAGGTAATAATTTGAAAAAACAGCCTTGGACAATAGCGATTGAAAAGCCAGAATTTACGCAAGGCACATCAGTACAAATTGCAGTACCACTACATAATTTAGGAATGGCTACATCAGGAAACTACCGTAATTATTTCGAAGATGAGCAAGGTAATCGTTTATCACATATTATTGATCCTAAAACGCTACGCCCGATTAGTCATAATCTGGCTTCCATTACGGTTTTTGCACCAACAACAATGACAGCAGATGGTCTATCAACAGGCTTATTTGTCCTTGGTGCAGATAAAGCTCTTGAAGTCGCCGAACGTGAAAAACTAGCTGTATTTTTGATTATTAAAAATGGTCAAGAATATGAAACAAAAATGTCGAGTGAATTTAAAAAACTCATTAAAGAATAACGAATAAAAGGAAAACAAATGGAAACTATCTTAATCACCTTCGGATTTTTTGTTGCTATCGTATTTATGATGTCGATTGGTTTTATTATTAAAGGTAAAACCATTAAAGGTAGCTGTGGCGGTATTACTGCACTAGGAATGAAAAAAATGTGCGACTGTGAAGAACCTTGCGATAATTTACAAGCTAAGTTAGCAGCAGGAGATGAATCAGCCAAAGCTGAATATGAGCAAAAATTTGCTAAAAAAGAAACGCAGTTTTATGAAGTGAGGTAATAACAATGGCTGACTCTAATTTGTATCAACAAGCCAAAGCTATTTTGTTCGGTGTTTCAGTCGCTGATGCTTTAGGTGTACCCGTTGAATTTAAAAGCCGAGAATATTTGCATTTATATCCTGTAACTGAAATGAAAGGATATGGTACTTATAATCAACCTGAAGGCACTTGGTCTGATGATAGCTCGATGACATTTTGTCTAGCTGAATCACTCACTAATGGCTTTAACTTAGACGATATTGCTCAGAAAAGTGTTCAATGGATGACACAAGCGTATTGGACACCACATAATGAAGTCTTTGATATTGGAATCATTACCCGACAATCTCTAGCTAGATATATTCAAGGTATTCCTACACAAGAATGTGGTGGAAAAGATGTAATGGATAATGGCAATGGGGCATTGATGCGAATTTTACCTTTGCTCTTTGAAGTGAAAGATATGCCTTTAAAGGAGCGTTTTTCGACAATCTGTGCTGTGTCTAGCTTAACGCATAGACATATTCGTAGCCATTTTGCTTGTTTGTATTATCTGGAGTTTGCGGCTGAATTACTCAAACAAAATGACAAATTTATAGCATATCAGAATGTTAATGAAAGAATTGCCTCTTTTATCCAAGAGGTAGAAATTTCAGAAATTGAGCCATTTAAGCGGTTAGTTTTGGGTGACATTTCACATCTTCCAGAAGATGAAATCCAAAGTAGTGGCTACGTTATTCATACATTAGAAGCGAGTATTTGGTGTTTATTGAAAACAGATAACTATCGAGATGCTGTACTAAAAGCAGTGAATTTAGGGCAAGATACAGATACTACTGCGGCAGTAACGGGGGGATTAGCTGGGTTATTTTATGGCTTTGATGCGATTCCGACAGAGTGGGTTAATTTATTAGCGAAAAAGGATAATATTGAGAAACTTTCTATTCGTTTCTCTGAGTATTATATGCAGAAAGTATAGGTGTAATAATGGCACAACAGATAGATAATGTGCGTTGGAAACAACGCTTTGAGAATTATAAGAAAGCTGTTACACAATTAGCTAATGCCATAGCGGAATATGGAGATACCGAAATTGATATTATAAAAGAAGGTATTGTGCAACGTTTTGAATTTACTCACGAACTTGCGTGGAAACTACAAAAAGATATTTTAAAAGCACAAGGTGAGGTCGATATTTTTGGTTCAAAAACAGCATCTCGTATGGCATTTAATCGAGGTTTAATTACACAAGGTGAAATATGGTTAGATATGATCGAAACTCGTAATGTTACGGTACATACCTATGATGAAACTATCTTGAATACCCATTTTAAAAAGATCACCCAAGAATATTTGCCACTTTTTCTTCAATTTGTTCAGCGAGTAGAAAAATTGTGTCAGACTTTGGACTAAGCCCTCGCTCTTATGAGCAGATAAGTCAGATTTTGGCAAAATACCCAGAAGTAGAGCAAGCTATTATTTATGGCTCTAGAGCAATGGGTAATTATCAGGAAGGATCGGATATCGACTTAACGCTAAAAGGTAAAAATTTAACGAACCTAGTGGCTAGCAAAATTTGGCGTGATTTAGACGATTCTTATTTGCCTTATTTATTTGATTTATCTATCTATCATCAACTTACTCATTCCCTTCTTATTGAACATATTGATAGAGAAGGAAAACTTTTTTATAAACGAGCAGATAATCAATGAAATCAAAAACTTACGAAAACCATTTTCCCAAACTAACAGAACAGCAACTGGCAGAAAACGCAAATAAAAAAGTAATTTGTGGAATGTCGGGTGGTGTAGATTCTTCCGCTTCAGCTTTTATTTTGCAACAACAAGGCTATCAAGTAGAAGGCTTGTTTATGAAAAATTGGGAAGAAGATGATGATACAGATTATTGTACCGCAGCTGCCGATTTAGCCGATGCTCAAGCAGTTTGCGATAAATTAGGGATTAAATTACATAAAATTAACTTTGCAGCAGAGTATTGGGATAATGTTTTTGAACATTTCCTTGCGGAATACAAAGCAGGTCGCACACCTAACCCTGATATTTTATGTAATAAAGAGATCAAGTTTAAAGCATTCTTAGAATATGCTGCAGAAGATCTCGGGGCAGATTTTATTGCAACAGGGCACTACGTTCGCCGTCCAGCATTGGATCAGCAACCTAAATTATTGCGTGGGTTAGATAGTAATAAAGATCAGAGTTATTTTCTTTATACTTTGAGCGAACAGCAGGTGGCTCAAAGCCTTTTTCCTGTGGGAGACATTGAAAAACCAATTGTAAGAGCTATCGCTGAAGATCTGGGACTAGCTACCGCAAAGAAAAAAGACTCTACGGGAATCTGTTTCATTGGTGAACGGAAATTTAAAGATTTCTTAGCACGTTATTTACCTGCTCAAGCTGGGGATATTAAAACAGTCGATGGCCAAGTTATTGGTCGCCACGATGGTTTAATGTATCACACACTAGGGCAACGCAAAGGCTTAGGCATTGGTGGAGTGAAAGGGGCGAGTGAAAATGCGTGGTATGTGGTTGAAAAAGATCTGATCAATAACGTATTGATTGTTGCGCAAGGGCAAGATAATTCAGCGTTACTTTCCACAGGGTTAATTGCAAGCCAATTACATTGGGTTGATCGCCAAGCTATTCGAGACAATTTACGTTGTACTGTGAAAACACGTTATCGCCAAGCAGATATTTCTTGTGAAATTATTCCTATTGATGATGAAAATATCCGAGTTATTTTTGATGAGCCACAAATTGCAGTAACACCCGGGCAATCTGCCGTTTTCTATCAAGGCGAAGTTTGCTTAGGTGGTGGAATTATTGAAGAGCAGCTGAAATAGATAAATAAAGGTGTAATGGACAAAACACTTACCTATTTTTCCATTACACCGTTAATTCTACCCCAAACTCACCACATCAGGCAATTTGACTAATTGGTTAAGTAATAGCTCAATAGTTCGTTCACTTTGCACTTTAACGTTTAGCTCAATGGTGTTGTTTTCTGTTTGGGTTTGGAGTGCGATCACTTCAAAACCACGATGGCGGATAACTCGTAACAAACGCTCTAAAGTTTCTGGGCGTTTGTTGGCTTGAATAGTTAAATCATAAGTTTTCATTATTAGACCCCAATATCTTCTTCAATCATATCGCTATTACACGCATTCGGTGGCACAAGTGGCCATACATTTTCTTCGTCAGGAATACAAACGTGTAGTAAATATGCGTCTTTCGCATTCAGTAAGCGGTTAATTGCATCGGAGACTTGGCAAGCCTTTTCAATGCGTTCACCCGCAATACCAAAGGCAGAAGCAAGTGTTACAAAATCAGGGTTGTCATCTAAAATTGTTTGGCTATGGCGTCCGTGGAAGAAAAGTGATTGCCATTGGCGAACCATTCCCAAACGTTGGTTATCCAGTAGTAAAATTTTAATTGGTAAATTCGCACGTTTAATCGAGCCGAACTCTTGAATGTTCATCATCAATGAGCCATCGCCTGTAATTAAGATAACAGGATCTTGTGGGCGAGCTTTCGCAACCCCTACCGCAGCAGGCAAACCAAAGCCCATTGTGCCAAGCCCTGCCGAAGTTAAATAATTTTCAGGGGCATAATGTTGCATATGCTGTGCCGACCACATTTGGTGCTGTCCAACATCAGTGGTAATTACGGCATTTTGTGGTTTACGCTGAGAAAGTGTATGCACCAATGCCCAAGGGTCAATTTCTTTATCGCCACTATTTTCAATATAACGGAAATCAAAATCCGCTTTTAAACGGAGAATATCTTCACGCCAAGGATCAATCTCTAACGGTTGGCTTAGTGCATTTACCGCTTCAATCAGATCGCCCTGTAAAGCAACATTAGCTTGACGTAATTTATTGATTTCCGCCACGTCAATATCGGCGTGAATCACTTTTGCATTTGGGGCGAATGTATCAAGTTTGCCTGTTACTCGATCATCAAATCTCGCACCGAATGCAATAAGCAAATCGCACTCTTGTACAGCATAGTTAGCCGCTTTTGTGCCGTGCATTCCTAACATTCCCATATAAAGCGGATGTTGTGGCGGAATAGTGCCTAATCCTTTTAGGGTAGAAACAGATGGAATATTGGTAATTTCTAGGAAGTTTCTCACCGCTTGTACTGCCCCAGCCATTCCAACGCCACCGCCTACATATAAGATTGGGCGTTTCGCTTCGGCTAATAGGGCTTTAGCTTGTGCTAAAGCGGTAGGATTTTGTGCATTATTTGCAAGTTTTGGATAAACAATCGGTTGTGCTGATGTTGGAGAAAACTGTACGTCTTTTGGAATATCCACTAGCACAGGGCCTGGGCGACCACTTTGAGCAATTTGGAATGCTTTAGCTAATACTTCGGGCAATTCATCAATATTTTGTACAATAAAGCTATGTTTAGTACAAGCCAAAGATAGCCCTAATACATCAATTTCTTGGAACGCATCAGTACCAATAAAAGATGTAGCAACTTGTCCAGTGATTGCCACAATAGGAATTGAATCCAATAATGCGTCCGCTAATCCTGTAATTAAATTGGTTGCTCCAGGGCCTGACGTAGCAATACAAACGCCTGTTTTCCCTGTTGAACGAGCATAACCGATCGCTGCAATAGCTGCCCCTTGTTCGTTACGACAAAGTAAGTGATCTAAACCTGAATCATAAATTGCATCATAAACAGGCATTATTGCTCCACCCGGATAACCAAAAATGGTTGTTACACCGTGAGCTTTTAAGCTTTCTACGACTAAATTTGAGCCATTCATTAAATGTTGTGTCCTAAATTTTTTTATGCGAATGAAAGTGTTATTGATAACATAGATTAGCTTAATTTTGAACAGCTTAACTGAAATTTGCTAAAAAAAGTTGAAAAAAACAGAATTAGCACCATCTATTTGTTCATTGAACAAGGAGAAAACTATGCCTATTTTGCTATTTTTTGTCGGACTATTTTTATATATCTATTGTGAAATCTCATTATTGGTTGCGGTAGGCTCATCAATTGGTGTATTGCCACTTATTTTATTGATGATTGCCATTTCTGCATTAGGTCTGTGGGTGATTAAATTACGCGGAATTATGACAGTATTAAGTATCCGCCAACAAATTGCTCAAGGGCAAATCCCAACTCAAGCGGTGATTTCATCACTCTTTTTTGCAATTGCAGGCGTGTTGCTTTTAATTCCTGGCTTTCTGAGTGATATTTTAGCATTATTGCTACTCTTACCGATAACAAGAACACTCTTACAAGGGCTTGTGCTTAAACTTGTCGCCAACAAAGTTCCATTTCATTTTTCTGGTTCATTCCATTCGCACTATAACCGACAAGCTAAACCATACGATAATAATACCTTTGATGCGGAATTTGAACGTAAAGCAGATGAAGATAAATGGATTAAGTAATCAACTGCTATAAATGATGTAATACGACTTTTTTCCCTTGGTGTTCGATCAACTCAGCATCAAGGGAAAATATTTCTTGTAAATTTTCTGAAGTTAAAATCTCATCGGGCGTTCCAACTAAGCGAATTTGCCCATCTTTCATTGCAACAATCGTATCCGCATAGGCTGCCGCCATATTGATATCGTGAACCACCATTATCGTTGTTAAATTCAGCTCATCGGTTAATTTACGCAACAAACGCATTAGCTCACGAGCGTGAAACATATCTAAATTATTTAAAGGTTCATCTAATAAAATATGCTGAGTTTGTTGGCAAAATGTCATTGCAATCAAAGCTCTTTGACGTTGCCCACCTGATAATTCACTTAAAAACCGTTGTGAAAAATCTTGCAATTCAAAGCGTTTAAGAGCTTGTTCGACAATAGTGTTATCTTGCTCTGTCGGTCTTCCTTGATGATGTGGATAACGCCCAAACATCAATAAATCTTGTACAGTAATTCGACTATGAATAGCATTATCTTGAGTCAAAATCGCAAGGTGCTTAGCAATTTCTCTTGATGATGTTTTATGAATATCTTTTTCATCAAGCCAAATTTGCCCCTGTTGTAATGGTATTAAACGAGCAATCAGCGATAATAATGTTGATTTTCCAGCCCCATTCGGCCCAACTAATGCCGTAATACCGCCATTTTGAATTGTTAAATCTACATTGCGTAAAATAGTCGCATTACCAATATGATGATTAACCTGACTGATTTTAATCATTATCTATCCTTATTTTTGTCGGCGATACATTAGTCCAATAAAGACCAATCCACCGATAAATTCAATTACTGCACTTAATACGCCTTGTAAACCAAGAATTTGCTCAAAAACCACTTGCCCTAAAATAAGCGTAATCGCAGAAGTAAGAAAGACCGCAGGAATACGCACAGAATGGTGCATTGTCTGTGTCATTGCATTTACAATCGCACAAACTAATAACCCTAAAAAGAGAATTGGCCCGACTAACGCTGTTGAAACTGATACTAATAGGGCACTACAAATCAGTAATTGGCGAGAAAAGCGGTGATATTCTATACCTAAACTGATGGCTGTGGATTTACCGAGCAGTAATACATCAAGTCGATGACGCTGTTTCCAGATCCAAATCGCACTCACGATCGCAAGCACAATACCAATCCATAATACATCAGAATTTACCGTATTAAATTGAGCAAAATAAGAGCCTTGTGCAACAGCAAATTCTGTTGGGTCAATCATTCGTTGGAGCAAATTAGTTAGACTTCTAAATAGCATTCCAAAAATCACGCCGACTAAAATCATTTTGGTTAAATCAACATTCTCTTTGGTCAATGTTCTAAACAATAGTAATGCTCCGCTAACCATCAGTAATGTTTCAAACAAAAATTTGCCACTTTGGTCAAGTTGCGTAAAGCCAATTCCCCCAAAGAAAAAGATCAATAAGCTCTGTACTAAAATATACAGAGCATCAAATCCTAATATACTCGGAGTAAGAATCGGATTGTGGGTTAGTGTTTGAAACAGCAAAGTGGAAACGCCTATGGTATAACCAATAGTGATCAGTAACAGCAATTTTTCACTACGAAAAGCTAAGACAAAATCCCATTGTCCACGAGCATTATAGGTCATAAATAAACAAGCAGATGCTACAAATAGTAACGATAATAGTGGCAGTAAATGTTTAGCCTGCATTACGTTTCCCCTTAAATAATAGGTAAAGGAAAAGTACCGTACCTATAATGCCGAAAATCGTTGAAATAGGAACTTCATAAGGTGCGTTAATCGTACGTCCAATAATGTCGCAAATCAGCACCAAATTTGCCCCCATTAGTGCCACAGAAGGTAAATTATGGCGCAATCGATCCCCAGCTAAACGAGAAACAATATTTGGTACAACCAATCCAATAAAAGGAATTTGTCCAACTGTAACTACTACGACTGCAGTAATCATTGCTACAACAACTAGAGCTAACCACGTCATTTGACGGTAATTTACCCCCAAGCTAGTACTAATATGCTGTCCTAGCCCTGCAATACTCAGCTGATCTGCCATAATATAGATCACGATTGCTAAAATTGCCGTTAGCCACAATAATTCATAGCGACCAGATAAAATGCCTGAGAAGTCCCCTGTAAACCAAACAGAAATAAGTTGTAAACTTTCCGTTTGATAAGCAACAAAGGTTGTACCTGCTTCAATTACGTTACCAAATACAATACCAACAAGAGGAATCATTAACTGTTGATGGGGAGGTAAACTGCGTAATAACCCCATAAAAATAGCCATTCCGATTAAGGCTGTTAGCGTGGCTACTGACATTTTGACCATTAACGATGTAGCAGGGAATAGCAAGCTGACAATCAAAATCCCAACTGCAGCACTTTGAGTTGCTCCAATCATACTCGGTTCAAGAAAACGGTTTTTCAACACAATCTGCAATACCATTCCAGCAATGCCAAGTGTTGCACCAACCAGTAAGACTGCAAGTGTTCTAGGTAAGCGACTGATAAGCAGTAATTGCATTTGTGCAGGATCAGAAAAGAGTTGCGACCAATTAAAATCCGCAACCCCAGTCATCATACTGATGACACAAAGCACTAATAGCAATAGAAAATTAAGACGATTAAGTGAAAACATAATCAAATAATAGAAACAAGCGGTAAGATCTTCACATTTTTTTGCGAAAAATTGCCACAATCTTACCGCTTGTATTGAGGATTATCTCTTCTCAAATGCGTTTTTGATAGTGGTTAAGTCCATTTTAATCTGTTCAAAGCCACCTGGAGCAAGGTAAGATGCACTACTTAAATAAACGATTTGGTTATTTTTCCACGCTTTTGTTTGGTGAACAAGCTCGTTATCTAATACTTCTTTTGCTGACTTACCTTCTTGACCAATGGCTGAAATACGATCTAATACAAACAACCAATCTGGATTTAATTTTTGAATCAATTCAAAGGAAATAGGCTGCCCGTGTCCCGCACCTTTGATCGTTTCATCTGCTAAAGGAACACCTAAATCATTATGAATCCAACTTAAACGATAACCCGTTCCGAACGCAGAAATTTTACCGCCATTTACTAAAATGATTAAACCATTGCCTTTTCCCTTCACGGCTTGTTGTGTTTCGGCAAATAAGGTATTGATTTCATTTGTTAATTTTTCAGCTTCTAATTGTTTTCCAAATAGCTTACCAAAACTCTCAATACGTTTTAACGCACTCTCAATGAGTTTATCGCCATTATCAGTCATATCAATCGTAGGAGCTAATTTACGCACATCATCGTATTTTTTCGCCGTACGAGTACCCACGATAATTAAATCTGGTTTTAGCTCATTTAATGCTTCTAAGTTGGGTTCAAACAACGTACCAACAGGTTTTGCTTGCTCAAAAGTCGGCTTAAGATAGGTTAAGGCTTTTACCGCATCTGGTGCACCATCAATCTTAACACCTAATGCTTGAAGTGTATCTAAACTTCCTGTATCAAATACAGCAATTTTCGTAGGATTAGCTTTTAAAGTTACTTCGCCACGAGCGGTTGGAATAGTAACATCATTCGCCCACGCACTTGCCATCAACGTTGCACATCCTAATGTGATCAATAATTTTTTTAACATATAAGCTCCTTCCATAAAATTGAGAATTGTTATCATATATTCTACACATATTTTATAATTTGTGTAGGGAGTTACATCATTAATTCTTATATGTCAGCTATACCTGCAAAATTTGCAGAGAGTAGCAAGGCAAGATCTTGCGGAGCAAGTTCTACATCTAAGCCTCGTTTGCCACCTGACACAAAAATGGTTGGATAATTATTCGCAGACTCGTCAATCACCGTTGCTAAACGTTTTTTCTGCCCTAATGGGCTAATGCCGCCCAGTAAATATCCTGTTGTTTTCTGGGCAATATCTTTATCTGCCATTTCCACTTTTTTCACACCAAGTGCCTGAGCTGCACGCTTGAGATTGAGCATTTTTGATACTGGCACAACCATTACGGCGAGTTTTTTCTGATCCCCATTTTCTGCCACCAACAAAGTTTTAAAGACTTGATCGGGATTAAGCCCTAATTTTTCCACGACTTCTTGTCCAAAATTCGTGTTATTTGGGTCGTGTTCGTAAGGGTGAAGCGTAAAAGGGATTTTTTGCTTTTTGAGTAAATTTATCGCTGGAGTCATTCTGTTTTCCTAAGTTGCACTGTTTTCCTAATATTCACTGTTTTTCATTCGCAAAAAAGTGAAATCAAGGTAGAATTAGCCTTTATTTTGAAGGGAGATAGCCAGAATGGCAAATATTCAGTTAGCAATTGCGGCAGATTTTTTATTAGCGGAAAAATTATTAGAGATTTTAGAACAGAGTGAGCTTGCTATTGAGCGTATTAGTGCAGTTGAACTAGAAAGTTTCGGCGAAGAACATTCATTACGTTTAGGCAGTAAAGCTGTTGAGCAGATCCCATTAGAAGAAGTTGATTGGTCACAATTTAGCCACGTTTTATTTGCAGGAAAAATGGCACAAGCAGAACAACTGGCTCAAGCTGTACAAGCAGGTTGTACTGTACTGGATTTATATGGTATTACCGCGTTAATTGGTAATGTGCCTGTTATTGTGCCAAGCATAAATGATGAGATGATAGCGAATGTGCGTGAACGAAATATTGTTGCTTTGGCAAATCCGCAAATCACACAGTTAGCACTTGCAATCAAGCCGTTGTTACAGCAACCTATCCAGCATATTTTTGTGAGTTCATTACTACCGTCTGCCTATTTTGGCGATGAGAAAGTACGAGAATTAGCAGGACAAACCGCACAATTGCTTAATGGTATTCCCCTTGATGATGAAAAACCAAGAGTTGCTTTTGACGCAGTGCCAGCGAATGTACAAGGAGATGAGAGCAAATTACCGTTTTCAAGAGCTTTTGAATTGCAACTTGCAAAAGTATTACCAAATCTCACCGCTTCTGTGACTTTCCATTCTGTTCAAGTACCTGTCTTTTACGGTATTTCACAAATGGTAAGCATTCAGTCTGACTATCCACTAAATGCCGATGAACTAAGCCAAGAATGGCAACAACAATCTTGGGTAAACTTCAATCAAGAGAATGTTGTTACAGCGGTTAAAAATGGTGAGCAAAGCGAGGAAAATGAAGAAAACATTCTGCAAATAAGCCAATTACTCTCGAAAAATGAGCATAGCTTACAGTTCTGGAGCGTGGCTGATGAACAGCGTTTTAGTCTAGCATTTTTAAGTGTGGAATTACTTAAAGGTGTTTTAGATTACGCATAGCTTAAATATGCAGAGATAATGAAGGGGCTATTGTTTGTTTTTTCCCCTTCAGTTCTTTAAAATGCACCGTTTTTTACTTTACTTTCTAGGATCATTATGTTTGAAAAACTTTTCCAAATTAAGCAAAAAGGGAGCTCTGTAAAAACAGAGATTGTGGCTGGGATCACTACCTTTTTCACAATGGTTTACATTGTTTTTGTAAACCCATCTATTCTAGGTGTAGCAGGAATGGATACCCAAGTCGTATTCGTGACTACCTGTCTAATTGCAGCTTTCGGCACTATCGCAATGGGCTTGTTTAGTAATCTACCGATTGCCCTTGCACCTGCAATGGGGCTGAATGCTTTTTTTGCCTTTGTTGTGGTACAAAAATTAGGTTTCTCTTGGCAAACAGGTATGGGAGCGATCTTTTGGGGATCTGTTGGTTTATTCCTTTTAACGGTACTACAAGTTCGCTACTGGTTTATGTCTGCAATTCCGCTTGGATTGCGTGTCGGTATTGGTGCAGGTATCGGGCTATTTATTGCACTTATCGGATTTAAAAATATGGGCTTAGTCGTGGCAAATCCAGCAACCCTAGTGGCTTTAGGAGAATTACACGATCCGAAAGTACTAATGGGGATTTTAGGTTTCTTCATTATTGTTATTCTCGCTGCTCGTGGCGTTTATTCTGGCGTATTGGTATCTATTGCAGTAATTACAGGATTAGCACTGATTTTTGACCCTGCGGTTACATTCAATGGTGTTATCTCATTCCCACCAAGTCTTGATGCTGTTGTCGGACAAGTGGATGTTGCAGGTGCGTTAGATACAGCCTTACTTGGTATTATTTTCTCATTTATGTTAGTGAACCTATTTGACTCATCTGGTACATTGATTGCAGTAACCAACAAAGCAGGCTTTGCTGATGCACAAGGCCGTTTCCCGAAAATGAAACAAGCTCTTTATGTTGATAGTGTCAGTGCGATGGCAGGTTCATATATGGGGACATCTGCAATTAGTACCTATATCGAAAGTGGCTCAGGCGTTTCAGTAGGTGGCCGCACAGGTTTAACCGCAGTAGTGGTGGGTATTTTATTTTTACTTACTATTTTCTTTTCGCCTTTAGCAAGCCTTGTACCTGCTTATGCTACGGCTGGTGCATTAGTCTTTGTTGGGATTTTAATGGCATCAAGCCTGATTGAAGTGAAATGGGACGATCTCACTGAAGCAACACCTGCATTTATTACCACAGCGATGATGCCATTTACCTATTCTATTACAGAAGGTATTGCATTTGGTTTTATTAGCTATTGTGTAATGAAAATCTGCACTGGCAGACTAAAAGAGATAAATGCCCCTGTTGCAGTGGTTTCTTTACTCTTTATTGCAAAATTTGTTTGGGTAGGTTAATTCATTAACTTGCAATATTTTTCAACAATCTAACCGCTTGGAAATAATCCAATTAGGAACAACTTATGCAAAAGCTACTCTTTATTATCAATGCTGCACCTTATGGTAATGAAACATTTTTTAGTGCATTACGTTTGGCATTACAAATTCAAGAACAGCATCAAACACAACTTAAATTGTTTTTGATGTCTGATGCTGTTGTTGCTGGACTAGCCAAGCAAAATCCAACTGAAAGCTACCACGCTCAACAAATGTTAGAAATTCTGACTGCCCAAGGTGCAAGTGTTAAACTCTGCAAAACTTGTACAAATGCTCGTGGTATTACTGAATTGCCCCTAGCTGAAGGCGTAGAAATTGGTACTTTGGTTGAATTGGCGGATTGGACAATTGAAGCAGATAAAATCTTAAATTTTTAATGAGAGTATAAAATGACCACAAAACTAACACCTGATGAAGCGATAGATATTGCTTACGATATTTTCTTAGAAATGGCAGGAGAAAATCTTGATCCTGCGGACATTCTACTTTTCAATTTACAATTTGAAGAACGTGGAGCAGTTGAAATGGTGGAAACGAGTGACAACTGGGCTGATGAAATTGGTACCTTGATCGACCCTGATGCCTTTGCAGAAGTTTGGGTTGGCTTAATCAATGAACACGATGAAATGGACGATGTATTCGCTCGTTTCTTAATTTCTCACGAAGCCGAAAATCGTGAGTACCACGTCATTTGGAAAGAATAGGAGAAAATAATGGCAAATCCCTCAATCAATGCGTTTTCACAAAAATTCCGAGATGCAATGGCTCACTTATCTGCCGCCGTTCACGTTGTAACAAGTAATGGTGTAGCAGGAAAAGTTGGCATTACAGTTTCTTCGGTCAGTTCTGTGAGTGATAATCCTGCAACCGTTCTCTTTTGTGTGAACCAAAGCAGTGCCTTGCACGACATCATTAAGCAAAACGGTAAAGTTTGTATCAATGTGCTAAATCACCAACAGCAAGATATTGCCAAGCATTTTGCCTGTATGCTAGACAGTACAATGGAAGAACGATTTGAATGGGATATTTGGGATAATGGTTGGCAAAATCAGCCTGTTCTACGCAATGCAATTTCTGCCCTACAAGGCGAAATTGTCGAAACTCACACCGTAGGAACACACTCTATTTTTATAGTGCGTTTAGCTGAAATTGAATGCCAACCTAACCATAGCCTTGTCTATTTTGCTAGACAATTTAAAACTGTTGAGATCTAAGCTGAATTGATAGAAATCAATAAACCCCAAAAAGACCGACTAAAACAGTCGATTCAGATTATTGACAAAGTCTTTTTTCATTCGGACGCCAGCGTGGCGTCCCTACAAGAAAAGTTATAACCAATTGAAAAATAACAGATTTTATTTTGTTGTGTAGGGACGCCACGCTGGCGTCCGTTTATTGAATACAACAAATTAGGGTTTGTCAGCGGTCTGGACCGACTAAAACAGTCGGTTTTTTATTGCTGAAAAAAAACCAAAGGCATAAGATATTC
>NZ_LEKM01000109.1 GCF_009761375.1 Ursidibacter arcticus
ACCAATTGAAAAATAAAAGATTTTATTTTGTTATGTAGGGACGCCACGCTGGCGTCCGTTTATTGAATACAACAAATTGGGGTTTGTCATCAGTCTGAGGCAAATAGCATTTGCCCTATAATTACCAAATCTACATCAATTTAGGGGCTAATGTGTGTGATTAGCCCCTACATTTTTAAATCCCGAACAACACTCATTTAGCTTTGTGGAATGGGCTGAGCCCTACCCTACTAACAATTTCTTTGAGTTTTTCAAAAATACAGAAGGATAAAAAATGCTAACCAATTTAGAACTAGAACAAATTCTAGATACAAGACTCAATAGCAAAATGATTTCAGATTACGCCCCAAATGGTTTGCAGGTAGAAGGCCGCAAACAGATCCAAAAAATTATTACAGGCGTAACGGCTAGTTTGCCTTTGATTGAACAGGCCATTGCCAAAAATGCTGATGCGATTTTAGTTCATCACGGTTATTTTTGGAAAAGTGAAAACCCTTGTATTCGTGGAATGAAAGGTAAGCGTATCAAACAGTTATTAGTCAATGACATCAATCTATTCGCTTATCACTTACCATTAGATATTCACTCAGAATTAGGTAATAACGCACAGTTAGCACAAAAAATTGGCGTACAGAATTTACAAGGACTAGAAGATAAAGCAAATTCCATTCCTGTCTATGGCGAATTACCACAAGCTATTTCTGCTGAAGAATTAAAAACAAGACTTGAAAAATCGTTACAACGCAACTTAGTATTGTGTAATGAGTTTGTTGATGAATTTCCACAAAAGCTAATTAAAACTGTTGGAATATGTACTGGGGGTGGTCAAGGTTATATTGATTTAGCGGCAGTAAAAGGCATTGATGCTTTTATTAGCGGTGAGATTTCTGAACAAACAACACATTCTGCTCGTGAACAAGGTATTTATTATTTCGCTTGCGGACATCACGCAACAGAACGAGATGGTGTTAAAGCATTAGGCGAGTGGCTCGAAAAAGAATATGGCTTAGATGTAGAATTTATTGATATTGATAATCCAGCTTAACAAAAAATAAGGGCAATCTGCCTGATTGCCCTTATAACTTCCAACTATTTATGTTTCTGCTTTTCAGCAAGTTCTTTTTCTAGTTCTGGTAGTACTTCTTCACGATACCAACGTGGGTGGTGTTTTTTAGCCCAACGTACCGTTACCCAGCCTTCAACCATTCCTCGAATCGAACCTTTTACCCAAAATGCCATATAGATATGAACCATAATGCCTGTAAAGAGTAAAAATGCACAAGCTGAATGGAATAATATTGCAATTCGGATAATAGGAATTGGGAAATTGTGAGCGAAATACTGACGCCACATAATAATCCCTGTAATCAATAAGGTAAACATTGCTAAAATCAGAGTCCAGAATAACATTTTCTGTCCTAGATTGTATTTACCATTATCTGAAACAGCGTGTTCATTACCTTTCAATACTTCGACAATATTAAGCAACCATACCCAGTCATTTTTTTCTGGGAAATTATGGTGCCAATAAATTCTGACCATATTCAAAAAGGCAAGGAACATCACAATCCCTGTAAATGGGTGGATCATTCTCGCTAATTGAGGTGTTCCAAGAATTTGTACTAACCAAGATAGATCAGGGAAGAAAAATGCTAATCCTGATAATCCAGTTAAGAAGAAACAGAACACTAATAGCCAGTGACTTAAACGAGCTGGTAATTTATGACGAACAATTTTTAGATCATCACTGATATGCACTTTACTCATTGTGACCTCCTTGATGTTCTTCATCGTGCTCATCTAATTCTTCTGTATTCGGACCGATCGCAATATAGTGTGCTGCCGCACTAATTGCTAAACCGCCCATTGCAACAGCTGCAACTGGTTTTAATACATCTTTCCAGAGTGTAATAGTCGGGTCAATCTTCGGATCTTTTGGTAAACCTGAATATAATTCTGGCTTATCTGCGTGATGTAATACATACATAACGTGCGTACCACCGACACCTTCTGGGTCATATAAACCTGCATTGTCGTAACCACGAGATTTTAAGTCTTGAATACGTTTTTCCGCATAGACTTTCATCTCTTCTTTGCTACCAAAGCGAATTGCTCCAGTCGGACAGGTTTTCACACAAGCTGGCTCTTGACCTACGTTTACACGATCTACACAGAGGGTACATTTATACACACGATGATCTTCAGGGTTCATTCGTGGAATATTAAACGGACAGCCTGCAATACAATAGCCACAACCGATACACTTGTCCGATTGGAAATCAACAATACCATTTGCATATTGAATAATTGCACCTGGTGATGGGCAAGATTTCAAACAGCCTGGTTCAGTACAGTGCATACAACCGTCTTTACGGATCAGCCATTCTAAGCGGTCGTTTTCTTCCACTTCATTGAATTTCATTACCGTCCACGCTTTTGCATTGAGATCGATAGGGTTATCATATACCCCTACACACTTCTCAGGCTCTGCACGAATATCATTCCATTCAGAACAGCCCACTTGACAGGCTTTACAGCCTATACAAGTGGTAACATCAATCAGTTTTGCCACTTCAACTTGATGATCTCGTGCGTGTGGCGGTGGTGTTAGCCCTGATGTTGCAGAGGCTTTAATAATGTTTTGAGATTGTACTACACCCATTTTATGCCTCCACTTTCTCAATATTGACTAACATACATTTCGATTCAGGCGTATTGGTATTCGCATCACCTGTACGAACGGTTAAGTTATTTGCGAAGAAACCTTTTTTCGCTCCTGTTGTTGCTGCAAAGCCCCAGTGAATTGGAATACCCACAGTATGAATTGGTTTTCCATCGGAGACTAACGCACGAATACGCTTAGTTACCACTGCAACAGCTTTGATATAACCACGTTTTGAGCTGACTTTAACTACATCACCGTGTTTAATACCTTTCTCTGCTGCCAATGCTTCACCAATTTCAACAAACTGCTCTGGTTGAGCAATCACATTCAACAGTACATTCTTCGTCCAATAGTGGAAGTGTTCTGTTAAGCGGTAAGTTGTTCCTACATAAGGGAAATCTTTAGATGTACCTAAATCTTCCTTATCGCTTGGTAAAATACGAGCGACTGGGCTTGAAACTACATTCGGATGTAATGGGTTTGTTCCAATTGGTGTTTCCATTGGTTCATAATGCTCAGGGAACGGACCATCAGTCATACGTTCACGCACGAATAAACCACTCACCCCTTCAGGTTGCATAATAAATGGCATTGTTGGGCTATTTGGTGGTGCTGTACCGAAGTCAGCTACATCAACATAGTTCCAGTTTTTACCATTCCATTTTACTAATTGGCGTTTAGGGTTAAATGGATTTCCTGCTAAGTCTGCACTTGCTCGGTTATAAACAATACGGCGATTCAATGGCCACGCAAACGCCCAACCTAAAGTATTACCTAAGTTAGATGGATCGGAATTATCGCGATTCGCCATCTGGTTACCTTTTGGTGTCCACTGCCCTGTATAAATCCAACAAGCACCCGATGTCGTACCATCATCACGCATTTGAGCAAAACTTGAGAGTAAGTCGCCTTTCTTCACAATTACATTGCCATTTGCATCAAGTACATCTTCAAGAGCATAACCATTGTTTTCTTTTGCAACTTCTTCTGCTTTTGGCTCAAGTGGATTTGCATAATCCCAACTCATTGCTTCTAACGGCTCAATTGGTGCTTTTCCACCTTCTTTATGGTAGAGATGAATCAGCTCTGCACGCAATTCAGATAAAATTTCTCCGTCTGTTTTCGCTTCGCCTGGTGGCTCTGCACCTTTCCAGTGCCACTGTAACCAACGACCAGAGTTCGCAATTGAACCATCTTCTTCAACGAAACAAGTAGTCGGTAAGCGGAAAACTTCAGTTTGAATTTCTTCTGTTTTAACATCATTATACTCGCCGTAATTTTTCCAGAACTCTGACGTATCTGTTACAAGCGGGTCGAAAATAACTAAATATTTCAAGTTACTTAAGGCTTTAATAATTTTCTGCGAGTTCGGGTAAGACGCAATAGGGTTCATACCTTGGCAGAAGAAACCATTGACTTTACCTTGATACATATCCTCAATATAGCGGAACTGATCGGTACCACCTTTTGGTAATTTCGGTAAATAATGGTAGCCAAATTCATTCTCTTTCGTCCCTTTATTACCGTAGAACGATTTCAACATACTCACCATAAATTTTGGTGTATTTTGCCAATAGTTCACCTGATCTTTCATCATCGTTTTTGGCGTAATACGATTTAAGAAAGATTCTAGACTTACATCAGCTTCTGTCGGTAACGGTAAATAAGCAGGCAAACGATTTGGGAATAAGCCTAAGTCTGTGATACCTTGTACGTTGGAGTGTCCACGCAATGCATTCACACCACCACCAGCAACACCAATATTTCCTAATAGCAACTGAATAATTGCCATTGAACGAATGTTTTGCGAGCCTACGGTATGTTGTGTCCAACCTAACGCATATAAGAATGTTGCTGCTTTATCTGGAGCGGCTGTTTTGGCAATTTCTTCACAGAAAATATTAAAATCTTTCTGTGGAGTACCCGTAATACGCTCAACCATTTCAGGTGTATAACGTTCAACGTGTTCACGCAACATATTTAATACACAACGTGGATGTTGCAGTGTTAAATCACGTTTTGGTTGCCCTTCTTCATCAAATTGATATGCCCAAGTAGATCTATCATATTGACGAGTTTCAGCGTTATAGCCAGAGAATAAACCATCTTCAAATTTAAAATCTTCATTCACTAAGAATGACGCATTCGTATAATGTTTTACATACTCGTGTTGAATTTTATCGTTTTTCAATAAATAACGAATAACGCCAGATAAGAATGCAATATCCGTACCTGCACGAATCGGCATATAGGTATCAGCAACTGCTGCCGTACGGTTAAAACGTGGATCAACCACAATTAACTTCGCCGCATTTTGTTTTTTAGCTTCAATCGCCCAACGGAACCCAACAGGGTGAGCTTCCGCAGCATTACCGCCCATTACAATAACTAAATCGGCATTTTTAATATCAACCCAGTGATTGGTCATCGCACCGCGACCAAATGTTGGAGCAAGACTTGCTACCGTTGGTCCGTGTCAGATACTCGCTTGGTTATCTGTAAAAACAATACCGAGAGAACGTACAAATTTTTGGGTTAGAATCCCCGTTTCATTACTACAAGCAGAGCCTGCTAAGAAACCAGCTGTCATCCAACGGTTTACTTCAACACCTTGATCGTTATGAGTAATAAAGTTCTCATCACGGTCTGCTTTCATATGTTTGGCAATACGTTCAATCGCTTCGTGCCAAGAAATACGTTTCCACTCATTTGTTCCTGCTTCACGCACTTCTGGATACATTAAACGGCGATCACTATTAACATAATCTAACGCCCCTGCCCCTTTTGGACATAATGCCCCACGACTGACTGGGTGATCAGGGTCACCTTCAATATGAATTAATTTACCTTTGCTGTTCATTGCGCCATCGCCTAAGCTATATAGCAACATTCCACAGCCCACTGCACAATAAGTACAGGTATTGCGTGTTTCTCTTGTACGCAACAATTTGTATTCACGCGGTGCTGCTAATGCGGTTGCTGGGGCAAAACCCAACATCGCAGCAGACGTGCCCGCCATACCACCTGCACAGATCTTAAAGAACTTCCTTCTACTGACCTGCATAACTCACTCCTAAAACACCACATTTGTGGCAATTAACGACTTAAATAAAAATTAGCTTATATGCTTTGCTCATTACTGTTATTATTTAACAAATAACCTTAAGAGCAAATTGATTTATTGGTTAAATTAGCAACAAATTTGATATAAACTAAAATTTGCACAATGATACATTTTTTTAACAAAATAAACTATGCTAGAAACTGATTTTTTAGAAAATAACGTGAATTTGATCACAAAAATAAATATAAACCACTTAATTGTTGAGAATAATTCTCTTTTATCAATTAAAAAGGAAGATTGTTTAATTAAAGAAGTGCCTGTTGCCCTTGTTTATAATGGTATTTCACATACGGTAATGATGTGTACACCAAATAATTTAGCTGATTTTGCATTAGGATTTTCACTTGCCGAAAATATTCTGAATCATAAAGGCGAATTATATTCGCTAGATATTATCGAAAATAATAATGGCATAGAAATTCAAATGGAAATATCTAGTCGCCAATTTGCTGCATTAAAAGAAAAAAGACGCACAATGGCAGGAAGAACAGGGTGCGGTATTTGTGGTGTTGAACAGCTAGAACAAGTACAACAAAATTGTAAATTTTTCCCAAAATCTCACCGCTTACATTCCATTGATCCGATAATTTTTGATCACTGTCTAGCCCAACTAGAACAACATCAAATCTTAGCAAAGCAAACTGGAGCAAGCCACGCAGCGGCTTTATTTGCTCCAAATGGAGAAATGCTCGCTATCCGAGAAGATGTTGGCAGACACGTTGCACTAGATAAATTACTGGGTTGGTATGCTAAAGCTGATCAACCATTGGGATTTGTATTTGTGACAAGTCGAGCGAGTTTTGAAATGGTACAAAAATGCTTAGCTTGTGGCATTGAAATGCTCTGTGCAATATCAGCTACAACAGAAATGGCATATAAAATGGCACAAGAAAATAATTTCACATTATTAGCCTTTACGCGAAAAGGAAAAGCGACAATTTATTCTGGGCAAGAACGTTTAATATTATAAATAAAAAATACCGCTTATTTAAAAATATAAGCGGTATTTTTATTATGTTATTTTAGAATCTATATGAAAGACCTGCAAAATATACAATTGGGTCTAATTTAATTTTTACTTCGTGATTTAACCCTAATGCACTAAAGTTAGCTTTAGTTTTAATACGGGTGTACCATAATGCTGTATTTAAATAAAGTTTATCCGCTAATTTAATATCAATACCTGCATTAACAACTGGGCCAAATGAATGTTTTTTAACTTGTAAATTCGTAACTGCAGGATTAAGCGATTTAGCACTAAAGAAACGAGTATAATTTAAACCCGCACCGATATAAGGTCTT
Source organism: Ursidibacter arcticus (assembly GCF_009761375.1). GTDB lineage: Bacteria > Pseudomonadota > Gammaproteobacteria > Enterobacterales > Pasteurellaceae > Ursidibacter > Ursidibacter arcticus. The sequence continues at coordinate 7,092 of NZ_LEKM01000109.1, forward strand.
GCACCTGCATCTTTATCTAAGAAATAATACTGAGCATATAAACTTGGCGGTAAATGTTTTACTTTAACCACATTTGGAATAGGCAGCCCATTTGGCAATACACCTGCGACAGGCTGAACAGATGCATCTATTTTATGTGAAAATGGTGTTGCACCGAGTAATTCAATACCGATATTATCTGTGAGCATATAGGTTGCTGTTAAACCTAACTGTGCATTATTGCGAACATCTAAAGTAATATCGACAGGTGTTGTTGTTTTTGAACTTGAATTTGCATCAACAAAAACACCACCAAGACGGAAAATTGCACTACCTGCCTCGTGTGCCATTGCTGAGCTTGCTAATAAAGCCGAACCTAACATAATTGCTAATGCTGATTTTTTCATTTTGAACCTCTTTTTATTATTGTTGAAAGATAAGTAACAAATATGTTACTAAACGCATATTATTGTAAAAAAGGGTAAATAAAATGTTTTTGATAAATATCAAAAAATAGCAATGAATTATTTCTAGCTAAATATTATTAAATTATTTTATTTTTTGAAATTTGATCTAGCACAATTTATCTATTTTAGCTCACTATTTTCTGCCATAAATTCCCTGTTTCAGGATCAGCACTAATCACAAAAGATTGTTGCTGATATTCAAAGGCTAATTGATAGGCGTGTAAATACACTCGATCTGATTTTTCTCCAGAATAAAGCTCATCACCTAAAATTGGACTCCCTAAACTTTTCATAGCCACTCGCAGTTGATGTGTTTTTCCTGTTTTAGGTTGTAACACAAAATGTCTTAAATTAGGCTCAAGCGAATAAGATTGAAATAACGTAACGGCTGGATTTTCTTTGGTATGGCATAATTTCCACGCACCATTACGGCTCTTTTGCATATCACCAACTACCCTACCTTGTTTCTTTTTCGGCTTTTGATTGGATAATGCCCAATATGTTTTTTGGATTTTATGATTGATGAATAAGTTATAAAAATAAGCCGCCGTTTCTTTGTTCAAGGCGAGAATCAACAACCCTGATGTAACTTTATCTAAACGATGAACCAACCAAACTTGCTCAACGCCTAGTTGTGTTGCAATTTGTTCAGTTAATCCAACCGCTTGTTCATCTTTATGAACGCTAATCCCAGCAGGTTTATTGATAATGACAAAATCAGAATGGTGATAACAGACAGTAAAATGCATTGATTTTTGCTATACTCTAAAAAACAGATGCAAATAGCATAACGGATAATTCAAATTAAAGGAAAGAAAAATGGCATTACATCTCTATTTAATTCGTCACGGTCGCACCGAATGGAATGAAAAAGGCTTATTACAAGGTAGTGGAGACTCCCCTTTGCTCGAAGAAGGAATTTTAGGTGCGAAACAAACAGGTAAAGCTCTTGCAGATATTCCCTTCTCAGCGTGTTACTCAAGCCTAATGAAGCGAGCCCAAGATACGGCGGATTACATCATTGGTGAGCGTAATATCCCACATTTCCATCATAAAGGAATCAATGAAATTCACTTTGGCAAATGGGAAGGAAAACGTTCGGTAGATTTAGCAGAACACCCCGAATATATTTTATTAAGGACAGATCCTAAACAATATCAAGCTATTGAAAGCCAAGGGGAAACCATTGAACAACTTTACCAACGAGTTACACTCGCATTACAGCAAATTATCGAACGCCATCAAGACGGCGAAAATGTATTGATTGTTTCACACGGAATGACATTAACACTTTTGACTGCGGTCTTAAAGGGTATTCATTGGCACGATTTCCGTAATCCTGAATTACACACCTTTGTAGCCAATACTGCGATCAATGTCTTAAAAGTGGAAAATGGACAGTATGAATTAATTAAATTTAATGATGTGGAACATTTAGATCCATCAAGCTATGTCAAATAAGATAATCGTCATAGGGGCTGCTAGCCCCTATCTCGACTCTATGGGGTATAGTAGATAAAATAATAGATCATCGCTGGTAATATAAATATCCAAAAGAAAAAAGACAGAATAACTACCGCGTGAAATTGCCAATGTTGTGTCTTATGTCGCCCATATTTCATCATTAGATAAGTCCCTAAAAAACCGCCAACAACACAAAAGAAAAAAAGGTTTGACTCAGGTATTCGCCACGCCTTTTGTATTGCCCGTTGTTTATCAATGTACATTAAATAAGCACTAATACAATTCACACAAATAAAATAGATGGCTATATATAACATTGTTATATCCACATTAAACATAAAAAAATAAAACCCCGAACGCATTCGGGGTTTGTAAAAAATCAGCGTAATCTAACCGCTTACATTATGGGTAAACTGGTAAGCGTTTGCAAATATCTAATACTTTTGCTTTAGTTGCTTCAATAACCGCTTGGTGATTGTCTTGGTTAATGCTATCTAACACATCACACATCCAACCTGCTAACTCAACAACTTCCGCTTCTTTAAAACCACGACGAGTTACAGATGGAGTACCTACACGAATACCTGATGTAATAAATGGTTTTTGTGGGTCATTTGGTACAGCATTTTTGTTTACAGTAATGTTAGCTTGACCTAAAGCGGCATCTGCTGCTTTACCTGTTAAACCTTTAGAAACTAAATCAACAAGGAATAAGTGGTTTTCAGTTCCGTTTGATACCACGTTGTAACCACGTTGTTTAAATACTTCAACCATTGCTTTCGCATTTTTAATAACTTGTTTTTGGTACTCTTTGTATTCAGGCTCTAATGCTTCTTTGAAACATACCGCTTTTGCAGCAACAACGTGAACTAATGGACCACCTTGGTTTGCAGGGAATACAGAGCTTTGTAGTTTTTTGTATAATTCTTCATCTTTTGCATTAGAAAGAATTAAACCACCACGAGGGCCGCCTAATGTTTTGTGTGTTGTGGTTGTAACGATATGTGCGTGAGGCAGTGGGCTTGGGTAAACACCAGCTGCAATTAAACCTGCAACGTGAGCCATATCCACAAATAAATACGCACCAACTTCGTCTGCGATTTCACGCAATTTTGCCCAATCTACGATTTGAGAATATGCAGAGAAACCACCTACGATCATTTTTGGTTTGCACTCTAATGCTTTTTGACGGATATCTTCGTAATCTAAGAAACCTTCTGCAGTAATACCGTATTGAACAGCGTTATAAATTTTACCAGAGAAACTAACACTTGCACCGTGAGTTAAGTGTCCACCGTGAGCTAAGCTCATACCTAAAATAGTATCGTGTGGTTGAAGTAACGCACCATAAACTGCTGCATTCGCTTGTGAGCCTGAGTGAGGTTGTACGTTTACATAGTCTGCACCAAATAACTCTTTTGCACGGTCAATCGCTAATTGTTCAACGATATCCGCATATTCGCAACCACCATAGTAACGTTTACCTGGATAGCCTTCCGCATATTTATTGGTAAATTGTGAACCTTGAGCTTCCATTACACGAGGGCTTGCGTAGTTCTCAGAAGCGATAAGCTCAATATGCTCTTCTTGACGACGGTTCTCATCTTGAATAGCTTGCCATAATACTGGATCGTAATCAGCGATATTCATATCACGTCTTAACATCGGTAAATCTCCTATAAAGTAATCGTTTGCGTAAATAAAAACTAGCACATTCTACGCATTTTTCAACAAATTCGGTAGTGTTTTTTTAACAAAAAAATATAACTATTTTATATTAAAAAGCAAAAAACAAGGCAAACATAAAAATGTCTGCCTTGTTTTTATCAAATTAGCGTGAATCTAATGAAATATTACCAGAATACGCGTAAACCTACACCGATATTGTTATCTGATGTTTTAGTTTTTGTTGTTGTATTATTAGCTGCATAAGTAGTTTTTGTTACTTTGCCTACGCTACCTTCAACATAAGTAAATACATTTTTATGTACTTGGTAAGAAGAACCTAACATAAACTTGTGGAATACATCTTTAGATACTGTTACGTTGTTCGCTTTATCTTTAGCTACACCATAACCATAGTTACCATATACCGCAACTTCAGGAGTTACTTGGTATTTAGCACCGACACGGAAACCGTTGAAGCGGTCTTTATCTTTACCTTCTTTATTAAATGAACCTGCATAGTCTGCAGCCAATGTTAAAGCATCAACAGTGTAAGATGCACCTGCTGCCCAAGCATCCTTATGGTGTTTAGTATTTGTGCCAGTCACAAAGTTATCACGAGTATAACCAGCAGCTACTTTTGCTGATTGACCTTCAGCAACTTTGAATTCATAAGTAACACCAGCACCGTAACCTGATTTTAATTTACCTAAGGCAACTTCGCCACTCGCATCACGATCTTCTGCAAAACGGTAATCCACACCTACTTGTAAACCTTCAACACCTTTGTAATCATAACGTACCACTGATTTACCAGAAGTTGTTAAAGTTGTGTCAAATACGCCATAAGCATTATCAAAACCAGCTTGACCGATGTCATCACCAATAGTTACTTGACGACCGAAAGACACTTCACCAAGTTGTTTACTACCCACACCTACATAAGCACGATGTGCATATAAATCACCGAATTGGTCTGTTGATTTAGCTCTGTCACCGCCATTAAAACGGAATTCTAAACGGCTAAATGCAAATAAATCATCGCCAAGAGTGTGTTTTGTTTTCACACCGAAACGTGAACCATCATTGTGTAAGTTAGTATGTGCACGTTTTGTAGTTTGATTATCTGTTTTAGATTTTTCGTTATCTAAACGTAAACGGATAGAACCGTCAAAATCTACTTTAGAACCTTCATTTTCATAAACTGTGATTGCTGAAGCTGAAGTTGCGAATGCTGCTACTGCTAATGCTACTAGTGTTTTTTTCATAGTGTTCACCTTAATTTATTTTAGTTTCGTAAATTACTCTCGTTAAGGTATAAGAGTAATCGCCAAGTACACCATTTACATCCATTGTCAATTTGGGTAAATGCTGATTGCGAGCGAATAGTGTCAGAATCGAGATAAAGTGTCAATATCTAAGGAACTTTTTTTACATAAGAAAAATTTCATTTAAAAACAATAAGTTACAAAAAATATCTTCACTCAGAGTAAATTTTATTTTAAAACGGAGGTTTACTCCATATTTTCAAATAATTGTAACTTATTGATATATATGAGTTTTATTTGTTTTTTTGTAATCTTAAAAAGTTCAAATTTTTTGTGAACTATTTCACAAATTTAGAAAATACTCGCCAGTTTGATTGTTTTTTAATCTAAAAAACAAATTACAAACATTTTATATGTCGTTTATAATACTCAAAAACAAATAAGATTGACGTATTTATGACAAATTTTACCGTTGCAATTCAGAAACAGTGCCAAATTTTTTCTCCCTTCTTAGATAAAAAAGTCGAAATTTCATCCGATGTGTTCATTCTTTCTCAAGGAAAAGTCTGTGATTTTGTACAAGAAATAATGCAAACTTGTGAGCTAATTAGCCAACAAAATATGACATTTTATGTAGAATTCTATACTCAACGCCTAGTACAACAGTTTGACACATTAAAAAATGTAGTAGATGAGCACTGTCAAACAGAGGAAATTTTTATACCTCGTTTCAAAAGCAAATACCGATTTGCAAAAAATATGAATAAACTACCCGCTGAAAAGCAACTTGAAGAATATCAGAAAATATTACGAGCTTTAAATGATAAGTTGAGTTGGTTGGTTGAATTAGGTCATCAAACCAGAGATGAGCAGAGAAAAGACGCAATTCATACACAAATTCAAGAAACTGAATATCGACGAAAAAAATGTATAGAAAAAATTAGGGATATTGAAGATACTATCTAAACTTATCAAACAGGTGATTCTGTTTAATTATCAGATTATTGACAAAGT